>CAZZJE010000001.1:0-41933 GCA_964654295.1 uncultured bacterium
TTTGATTTATTTATTTTATTCGGGCACGGGCACGGGCACGCACACGGGCACGAGGAGGATTAGGGGCACGAGGAGGGTCAGGGGCATGAGGAGGGTCAGGGGCACGGGAGGGGGTGGTTAGGGCACAGGATTCCATTTCATCAGTTGTCCTTTGGGCGATAAGATGGGGCGATAGACCCAGGTATCTGGATTTTCACGCATCAATCGGTCGCATCCCATCATCACTCCCACAAAGAAATTATAGCGTCTCATGGCGTCAAGAGTATATTGTGAGCTGTTTGGGATATAGTGGCTACGCGGCCCATCAGCAGGGGAGATCACTTTTTTATGAAAAAGAACCAGCCTTTCACCAATAGGGCCCAAGATAGGGGTTTTGCAATGGGGAGTGCAACATTGCTCTGGTTTAGGATAGAGCAGATCACAATCTTTTCCCCAAGGCTCTTCGGCAGCTAATAGGGTTGGAAGGAGCAGAAGAAAAATAGCGATCTTTTTTAACACGGCTCTTCTCTAGCCTTAAAAAGTTTTGTTAAACATTAAAACAGGAAAGAGCCTGCATTCGATCAAGCTATCTTTAGCTACCTGCTCATAGAGTCTCTCATTATACTCTTTGGCAGCTAGGCCAGCGCCATTGATTCCTCCAAAGTACCAGCCTGCTTCTAAACTTGTCGTAATCAAGCCAGCAGCAATATATCCATTTTTAAAAAAGGAGTAGCTGGCAGCGATAAAGAGGCTATTGATGACAAAGGAGGTGACGGCTGAGCGCTTTTGTCCGACGTAGGCATAGCCGGCTCCAGGCAGAATTGCATTCAATGTCTGCGCTTTTTTTACAGACAGAGCGCAGTTACAATAACGCTCTGTTAACAGGTCAACTCCGCAGGACTCGGGGCTATTGGCAGAGAGACATTGTGCACGGGTTAAGTCAGCATTGATGATGCTCTCCCCAATCTGAAGCCTACGGGCCGTGTCGGGATAGCGCTCTTGTAACAATTCCCAAAACTCTAAAGCTTTCTGATGGCAAAGCTTTTGGTAGGAGTCATAAAGCATGATCAACAGCTCTTCTAAAGCTGGAAAATCTTCTGGGATATCTAAGAGGGTGCTGGATTCGAAGAAATTGATCGCATCCTGAAATTTATTTCCCAAATAGTAGCCTTCCACAATAGAGAACTCAATCTGATAGCGCCGCAGATCTTCATCTTCAGGCAGTAAAATCAACGCCCGCTTGTACGTTGTAATGGCGCGATAGAGATCGAGCTCCTTAGCAAAGGTTTGGGCAATATAGAGCTCTTTCCCCCACGCCTGTCTAAGCTCTTCTAAGCAGAGGGGCGGAAAAGCTGAAGGCGTAAGGGAGACAAACTGTTCAGGAACAGTATAACAGATCTGAGGCTCTAAACAGCAGCTCTTTGGATGACAACTTGTTAGCAACCAGGCTGGTAGGCACGCAAGGGTTAAAAGAAACCCGATTCTCATTGAATTGGCTCGTTTGTGACTTCCCAATCGCACTTAGGTCCACAGCCGACGCGCCCTCTGATATTGCCCCATTCGAGAGCGCCCTCTACCTCATGTTTCCACATAGGTGTAATGCGGTTCTTCCACTTCCAAACATCTTGCTGGTGACGTGTGATATTGACCATCTCTTCTTCGGTATCAATTAGTTTTGGACGAATAAAAATCAATAAGTTGCGTTTTGTGTCCAATTTGCGAACATTGCTAAATGCCGATCCAATATAGGGGATACCGCCCAAACAAGGCACGTTATAGCGTGTCCAGCGATCGTCGTCATTGATATTACCGCTCAAGATTAGGAAGAATCCGTCAGGGAGATGAACGCGCGTTTTAGTATTGCTTTTACGCGTTGTTGGCCCCGGGTCCAGATTCGCCAAGCCAGCCGAGGTTTGACCTCCTGTTGTAGGAGCAATACTGCTGACCTCTTCTTCAATCTCTAAGGTGATAATATTTGTCGGCCCAAGCATAGGGGTCACCTTCATGCGAGTTCCAACATCGCGGAACTCAAAGTTTGAGGTGACAATGCTACCTTGGTCGTTAGAGATCGACTGCGTTAAAAAGCGAGTGTTAATACCAACGAAAATTTCAGCTGGAACATTATCTTCCGTCACAATTTTGGGGTTTAAGACAATGTTGCTTGTTCCTAGCTGATGGAGGGCTTCAACCAGGGCTCCAATGGAGCTGAATTCCAACCCAAAGCATTTATGCACAATATTGCGGCCAATAATGCCGAGTGTATACCCTTGCTCGAATCCAGCTAACGGCGAGGCATCAGGTGTCGCAGGAATTAGAGATCCCGTCGAGCTTCCATCGACACGAGCACGGCCCCCAATTCCAAGAGCGTTTGCAAGTGGATTTCCTCCCGTCACAAATCCTTGAGCGCCAGCTGTATCACCGCCACCAAATTTAGATCCCCAGTTCACTCCATAGTTTAGGGCATCGTCGACTGTGGTATCGAGAATTAACATCTCGATAAATACCTGGCGTAAGGGAGTATCAATCTCTAAAATAAGTTCGCGCACTTTTTCAATTTGAGCAGGTGGGCCTGCGATTACAAGCGAGTTAGACTCTTCGAGCCACTGCACGCTATTAATCGTTGCTAGCAGGGCTGCGTTGTTCTCTGCTGATTGCGATAGGCTGGTACCAATCTGTTGAATTGCTGCCTGGACCATGTCTCCCTTGCGGAACTGCAGCTTATGGATATAAAACTTTGTTTGCTCGACAAATCCAACTGGAAGTTGAGGGTTAAGCCTGGCAAAGCGAGTTAGCTGAGTCGATGTAATCGATTCACCTGGGTCTAACACAAACTGCCAGTTTCCATTGATATCGCGCGTCCAGCGTCCTCTGGGAGCTGGCAGCGGATCATGGTCAAGATCAATCACTCTGCCTTCAGCATTTGCTTTTTGTAGCTCTTGAACGCGCGTTAAGCCGGTACGTAGGTTTCCTGCTGGAAGTCCATTAGCATCTAGCAATTCGGAAGGAATGCCTCCTGGTGTTCCACCCACATCTTCTTGGAAGATCCAATTTCCATTGCCGTCTGTTGCCCAGCGTCCTCGAGGCGGTTGATCACCTTTTCTGTCTTGAGGTAAATTGTAGATCCAGCTGCCATTGGGATCGATGCTCCAGTGACCGTCTTGGATGGTCTGGTCGGCACCTTCCGAAGCTCCCGTTGCCAGCTGATGACCCTCTTCATCGCGTAAGATTTCAATATTCCCTCCAGGGCCTGTTCTAACACCTCTAATACCACCCGGACTTCCCGGTCCCCCTGGCCGGCCTTGCTGTGCTGCATTTAACCCTTTTTTCCATTCATTAAAGGAGCGAAACTCCACATCTTTTAGATCGTAAACGCCTGTCGTTCCACTGTTCTGGTCTAAGCGCTGCAGGATAGGGATGACGCGCTCGAGTAGAAAGGGAGTAGAAATGATGAAAATGCTTTCTGAAGACTTTTGAGGAACGAACATTAAGATCTGGCCCTGTGCAATAGGCTGCATGACCTGTTCAGCTACCTGGACTAAGGCGTCAAGATCTGTATTACGTACGGCATACTGACCAACAGTAAGGCCAGATTGCGGCGAATCCATGCTTTTTAAGAGTGTGGAGACCTGATCGGTATTCACTCTAAAGTCAGTGACGACCAAGCTATTTGTTTTAGCCATCGGCTGTACAATAGAGGTGTCGGAGAGTAGCGACTTGACCAGCACTGCGGCATCATTAGCATCTAATGTGTTGAGAGCGAAAACACGTGTGACGATTTCTGACTGGCCACGGAACGTTTCTGGAAGTGTATCCGCTTCAATTTTAGAGAGACCTCTGACACCTGGATTTTGGTAGATGATAAAGTCATCGCCATTTTGGATGAGGTTCAATCCATGAATCCTTAAAACTTGGATGAGCGCGACAAGAACATCATCGATTGTTGTGGGTTCTTCAGAAACGATGGTGACGTTGAAGAGGAGCTCGTTTTCGTCAAAAATGAAGTTTTTATTAGTGACTCGGCTGAGGTAACGGATATATTCGATGATGCTGATATTATTGAAGCGGATTAGGATTGTGCGTCTATCCTCTAGTGTACGGCCGGGTTGATCGGCAGTTAGAAGACCCGAGCCTTCGGCGTCGACAGTACCTTGTGCAATCAAAGCATCTAATGTTTGATCGAGAGAGAGCGCTTCATTTGGGGTGAGAGAGTATTGTTCACCAGTCGGAGTAATTAAAACCTTTCTGTTTTTTTCTGGTAGCTCGGCTTTAGAAGGCGTTAGCTCTGTCATAATCTTCAATTTTGAAGAGGGCTCTTCTATCACCAGCTTTTTTTCTGGGGGAGATTGAAAGGCAGGCTTTATCTCGTTGAAGGCAGTTTTTTCAGGTAGGCTAGGTTTAGCTGCAGGCAGAGGGGATTCGCTCTCGGTAGCCCCTTTTTTTTGAATTTGAGACAGCTTTTTTGCTGCCTTCCAATTTTTTGAGCGAGTTTTATCTGTCTTCATTTGCGTCGATTCGCCCTGGACATCGTCTAGCTGAGAGATCGTAGAAAGATCTTCTTTTTCAAGCCTATTAACGTTCTGAGACTGCAGCTCGATCCAGGCTGGAAGGCGAATACCAGCAGCATGCTTTTGAGTAAATGGAAAGTCTGCAGGCTGTTGGGTGTTATCAGAAATAGAAGATTCCTTCTCTTCTGAAGAATTGTCGTCGCTAGAATTGTCGTCAGTCCAAACGCCTGCTTTTCGTTCTTCAAAGCTGTTGACATGCTCTTTGGAATAGGCTAATGGAGTATTTTTTATAAGATCATAAGGAGCTAAAGGAGTATGCGCATCCGTCAGCTGCTCCTTTTTGATAACGGCTGAGTTACTGGTTGTTAACTTATTGGAGGAATTACGATTGAGTTCTTTTAGCTCTTTTAAGGCTTCGTGAAGCTGAAGTGGGTTTTGATGACGCAGCTGGTTGCGCAGAATAGTTGACTGTAAAGCTTTCCTCGCACTCGTAAAGTCGAGGTTTTGTTCCTCTAAACTATTTAGAGAAGGTAAACAGAAGCTATTACCGAGCAGGCAAGCGGCAAATAGCAGCTTCCAATGGATTCTCTTGTCTCGAGAAGCTTTTTTCTTCATCGTCTTGCTTACAGGTTCAACTTGTCTAAAAAATCACTCTAGCTGGATTCCAAGCAGGATAATCTACTCTTATTAGAAACCGTGGCTCTCTTGTTAAAACGGTTAGTTATTCCAGATAGAGAATTTTATTTCCAGAGCAAAAATCAAATTTACGTTTTTGTGCCTCGAAACAGATGTGGCGTAGGCTTTAGCCTACGCTTGTTTTGCAAGGTTTAACCTGCATCAAACTGTTGTCTAAAGCACTACATCTTATAAGCTAATACAGAGAGGGGTCGATCGGATACGCCTGAAAGCAGAGAAAGACTCATTTTACGTAGTAAATTTTCAGCCTGTTGCTGTGTTGTAAAAGAGCTTTGATTTGAGGTGATTAATAGTTCTTTAAGAGCAGGAAGATCAGCAGGATAATTACCTGAAAAGTTTTTATCTAAATTATTTAAGAAGAGAATCTCTTTTTCAGACCAATGGAGAACTTTTGGTTCGACAGGCTGACGGGAGTGGTAGTCTCCTAGATAGATAGAAGTGTCGGCAGAGAGTTCTGCATAGCTGCAGCTGGCGGGGTTAAAAATAATCAGAGGCTTGCCGTTATAAGAGAGATAGAGCAGAGTTTTAGTCGCTGGGTAGAGAAGGAGCAGCGAGGCTGTAAAGCGATACTCTAAAGGATCCGATCTAAGGTTTTCATGTAAGGCGTTCATAAATGCAATCGGATCTTGATGCACTGGCAAAAGAGCTCTAAATGTCCCTCTCAAAGTTGCCATGGCAATCAATCCCTCACTTCCGTTAGCGGTGCTTTCAGCAAGGAAGGTTCCATAGCCATGGTTTGGAAATGTGATAAACTCGCAAAACAGTCCAGACACCGGTCCGAAGGGTCGATGTGAAGCAATACCGACTTCAATCTGCGGCCAGTCTGGGGGAAGAGAGGGGAAAAAAGCTTGTTGAGAAAGTCTCAGTGATTCCGTGAGTTCGCTAGCTTGATCGTAAACTTGGCGCTCCTCTTACAAGTAAGTCGAATGTAGATAGGCCATGACGTCGCTGATAAAGTCAACCACATCTTGATAGCGGTCATCGGGAGAGTTTTGTAGGGAACGAGTTAAGATTTTTTGGATGCCTTTGGGCATTAGAGATAAGTGGATTTGCCCTAAGCTTAACTTGCCCAAGATCAGCTCGTAGGTAATAATGCCTAAGGAGTAGATGTCGGAAGGATAGCCTACCAAAGAGGGATCTTTTCTCTGTTCCGGGCTCATGTAGACAGGCGTTCCTAAAAAGCGGTAGCCTTCGCTGTTGTTGCCATCTTGATCGGTCAAAAGCTGGGAGATTCCAAAGTCAATCACTTTGACGACACCCTCTTCAGTCATTAAGACATTCTCAGGCTTTAAGTCGCGATGAATAATTCCATGTGCGTGTAGGTGGCAGAGAGCATAAGCAATGTCGATGACAATTTCGAGTGCACGTTTGAGCGAGAGAGGCGTTTGCAGCAGGTATTGCCGCAGTGAAATTCCTTGAATAAACTCCATTGCAATATAGAGCCCTCCTTCCCAATGACCATAGCCGTAGAGTTTAACGATGTTGGGATGGTCAGCCATGGCAATGATCGAAGCTTCATTAAGAAAGCGCTGAACCATTTCGGGATGTGAGAGGTAGCGTGGGGAGAGGACTTTGATCGTCGTCGGCATCTTTGTTTCAGGGTGGGTACCTAAATAGAGGATGCTAGTGCTGCCTTGGTCGAGAAGGCTTTCGACGGGATAGTCTCCAATTTTTTCTGGGACACTGATAGAGGCTGGGGGGAGAGGATGGAGGATACCGGGTAGTGTTGGCTGTTTATGAAAGGTTGGATCCGTCATGATACCGCAAAAAAAAACCTCGGGAGTCAAACTGTGGCGATTAGCCGATTTCTAAGACGCGAACTCCTAAGACATCGCCCATGCGCAACAGCTCGCCCTTGGCTAGTAATTTATCGTTAAATACAAGGGAGACTCCATCTTCGGGACGGACATCTAGCTCTAGTAGATTGCCAGGCTGCAGCGCTGTCAGCTCTTTTAATGACATCTGAAGGCGTCCAATCTCTACAGAGATAGAGAGAGGAAGTGATGAAAACTCTTGAGGTTTGGAAGAGCGCTCTTCTATTTTGACCTCTTTGGTAACGGCAGGTTCCTCTTTTGACTTAGCTGGAGTAGCTGCTGCCGCTGCTGGAGCTTCTGCGATAGCTGGATTCTCTTCAAAGCCTGGAGAGGAGGCATGGGCCTCCTCTTCATTCTCGTCAGAATCCTGGAAAACGATATTTTCTTCTTCAAAATCTTCGTCTTCTTCGAAATCCTCATCATCTTCATAGTCTTCGTCGTCGTCTTCAAAGTCATCATCGTCTTCAAAGTCTTCGTCGTCATCTTCAAAGTCAAAATCTTCATCTTCCTCTTCGAAGTCCTCATCTTCGAAATCTTCATCTTCGTCGTGTGGTTGTTTGGCCATAGGGGTTTCTACCTCATAGTGTAAAGGATATTCAAGGATTTTAAGTTGGTGCTCTTTCAGGCGTGCTCTAAAGCATGGCTGTCCGTTAACGACCAACATTAAACGGAATTTTTCGGCATCTTTTGGATCAATTGAGCATTGATCAAACAGAAGCACGTCACCAGGATGCACTTTAGCCCACTGCTTTTGGGTTAGAAAAATTTTTCCAATTTCCAAATGAACCAGCTGTTCGGCTTTTTGCTTTAAGCTTTCGTCACTCAAACTCTCCCCGGACGAATAGCGCTGACGCCAAGCCTTTAAAAATTCAGGGGTTAAAAGAAGGCGCGGATGAAATTCTTTACCGTTGATGAGAGTTTTAACCTCTATCTGAAGAAGATGGGATTCCTGGATCTCTTTTAACTCCCCAAGCAGTAGGGGTGTAAGAGTGGGGTCCAAGCCTCCTTTACTGGTTAAATAGAGGATTTCTTGTAGAAGAAATTGTCGAACGATCGCAGCGTAAGGCTGTGCTAAAGGAAATAGGGCCCCTTCTCTTGCCTGTAAGACAAGAGAAACTAGCGTCTGCAGCTCCTCTTCCGAAATCAGGCAGTAGAGCCCTCCTTCTAAAGGGCTTAGTCCCACATGTAAATAGAGAGGAGTCCCGCTCGTCTGATTTTTGAGAGAGTCAGCAGTGATCCATTCAGGGACGTTAGGCGTTAAAGAGAGATTTAAAAAGGCAAATGTCGACCGGAGTGCTTGAGCAAAAGCGTTCCAATTAAAGGGTGGAGGGTATCCTAAGAGAGGGATTGCATCTAGCTCTTTTAAAGCTGGAGGCACTTCTTTTATCCAATTGTAAGGCGCAGCTGATTCACTATTCACAATTAGCTTTTCTTTTTCACAAGTTTCATTGACAAGCTCTTTGCAGAGGCAAAAGAGCGAACGACCCAAACTTTCTTTTCAGCTTACAGCAAAATCTAATTAATAGCTTCTATTGTTGTTGTTTTCCTCCCTGACGCCCTTGTCGATTCCTTGATTCGCCCCTTTCGTCAGAGCTCTGATCTTGGAAAGAGTCTTGTGTCTGCTGCACTCTAGGAAAATCTTCTTTTAAAGTGCCCGTTGTTGCAAAAATATTATGAAGTGTAAGTCCTTTTGTTTCGAAAGCAGCACGCAGAGATTCTTGGTGAGCATGCATATCAACTAAATTTTTTGCTAGCTGAGACAACTGTTCAATTGTCACATTAAATTGTCCAGGGGCACTATCGGATGTGCTTAAAATAATATGTGCACCGTGGAATAGGGAGTTAGGACTATTGATGGTAAAAGAGGTGTCAGTCTCCCCATTTACTGTAACGGTGTATAATTTGTCATTAATTTGGTCAATCAGTTCTTGAATATCTGCGGCATCGCTACTTGGCAGGGGTTGTTGGATAGAAGTATCGGATAGAGCGACAGGATCTTTTTTATCCACTACAAATGAACTTTGCGCAGCAAATTGGCGAGCGCTATCGATATCTCCTTCCCTCCCTTCATGTTTAGGCTGTGCTCCTTTGCGTCTTAGGCGACGGTCGCTCTCGATTTCTCCTGATTCAGAAGCCACGACTCGCGATTCAGGTGTTACTGCTCGATTTTCTATTGTGCGGCGTTGAGGGTGAGAGGGGATAGGCGTATCGGCAACCAGTTTTTTAATTCTTGTAGAGTCATTGGGCATCTGGTTGCTCTGAACAATCTCTTCAGCTGGCATCTCTTCCTGTTGCTGAACAGGATCAGGTAGGTTGGTCGGCTGCTTGGCACTTGTTAAGGCTTGGTCTGTCTGTCTGCCCACTTTTTTGCCGGATACTCGGCTATTTGCTGGGGTGTTGGCGGATAGATCAAATAGCGAAAGTGAGGGCTTTTTCGATTGGAGAGGCTCCTCATGATGTCGCGTCAAGATTCCAGGAAGAGGGTTGCCAAAAAGAGTTGGGGTTTCTTCCTTTTCAACATCGACACTCTCTATAGTGGCTTCAATGATTGGAAGCTCTTCTGAGCCGCCGCTTAAAAAATCGGATTGATCAGAATCAGATTCAGAGTCCGACTTTTTTCGGTAGAAGTTGCTAAAGCGCTCTTCAATTTGTTCGCGATCGGAAATAGGGGAATCTTCCTCTAACCCAGCGTCTAGGCTATCCTCTTCGTGAATAGGCTTAGACTCTTTTTTTTCTGCGACAGATTTTTTTGGCGATTTCTCTGCAGAACGGCTCTGCGACTCCACTTCCTCTTTATTTCCATCTCGCTGTAGATATTTTTTAAAATCTTTTTTATTGTCGGGAAGGTCTTGACGAGGGCGATCTCGACGATTTGGCTTCTCGATGAGACTGTCATCTCGGTTAAAAAAATTAATAGGGGAGGTCATCTCTCTTCTCCTTAATATCATGCTTTTAAGAAATTATCTCGGTTACCAACCTCTTCGACGGCGTGTCTCAAAAATGATCGATCCCATTTCGTCTTGTTCGCGTCCTTCGACAATTTCCATTTCTCGACGCATCTCCTTGATCCAGTCTTTGCGATGCGTCTCTAATTTATCCACTTCTTGACGTTTGCGCCTCAGCTCTTCTTCGGCAATGTGAACATTTTTAATCGCAATGTCGACTTGCTCTCGCTGCTGCACAACTTTTTTTTCTTCAACGGCTAACTTCTCTTGCACGACTTTTAAGTAGACCTTCATCTGTTGCACTTTAGGGCTTGTCGTCTCTGTATCTAATTCATGCCTCAGCTGTGCCATCTTATCCTGCAGATGATGAAGCACCTTGTCGCGCGCCTCTTCGGCTTTTTTTAATTTCTCTTGCTCCCGCTCCAGTTCCAAACGCTTCTGCTTTAAAACCGCTTCTGCCTCTTGCACGCGCTTCTGCTTAACTTCAATCACCTGTGCTAGAGGATAGACAATTTTAGCACTCATTGTTTAAACCTATTTAAAGATTGCTCGCAGAAGCTGCATGGTCTCTTGAAATGAGCATTTTTCATCGACCCCTTGCCTCAAAAATTTATTCACTTTGTCAATATGGTCGATTGCAAAGTCTCCCGACTTGTCGGCACCACGCTTATATTCACCAATTTTGATGAGTAGTTCGTTTTTGCGATAGTTAGCTAACACCTCTCGAAGCTTACTGACTAGCTGTAAGTGCTCTTTTGGCACAATGGAGTTCATCACACGGCTGGCGGAAGAGAGGATGTCAATAGCAGGGTAGTGATAGGCTTGAGCTAAAGCTGCCGAGAGAATAATGTGACCATCTAAGATCGAACGAGTCTCATCAGCAACTGGCTCGTTCATATCGTCGCCGGCAACTAAAATGGTATAGAAAGCTGTGATAGAGCCCTCTTCAGAGCGTCCAGCCCGTTCGAGCAGCTTAGGCAGAGTAGAGAAGACAGACGGAGTATAACCAGCTCTAGCAGGCGGCTCACCGGCCGCTAAGCCAACTTCACGAAGAGCCCTCGCAAAGCGAGTAACCGAGTCCATCATCAAGATAACTGACTTGCCTTGATCGCGGAAATATTCAGCGATGGCTGTTCCAACGTAAGCGGCGTTAAGGCGCAGTTGGGAAGCTTGGTCGGATGTAGACACAATTAATACAGAGCGTTTTAGCCCTTCCGGTCCCAAATCTTTCTCAATAAAATCTCTAAGCTCGCGTCCACGCTCTCCAATTAGACTAATTACGTTGACATCAGCGATAGCGTTACGTGCGATCATTCCAAGGAGTGTCGATTTACCACCGCCGGCAGCAGCAAAGATCCCAACCCTCTGCCCAATCCCTGTAGTCAAGATGCCATCGATAGCCCTGACACCGACGGAGATCGGCTGGTCAATACGGCGGCGTTTTAAGGGGTCAGGTGGAGCTTGGATGACAGGATAGGTTTCATGTGTAATCAGAGGGCCTTTTGTCTTAGTGTCAAGCGGTCGTCCTAATCCATCCAGTACCCGTCCTAACAGCTGCGGCCCTACTCCAATGTGGAGCGGCAGGCGCGTCGGAATGACTTCAGATGAGGGTCCAATGCCGGTCATTTCTCCCAAGGGAGACAAAAAGACTTCGTCACGGGTAAAGCCAACCACTTCGGTCATCAGCGGCTCACCTTCGCGCTGCACTAAACACACCTCTCCAATCCGGACTTGAGGCACGATCGCCTTAATAAGCATCCCGACGGTTTCAGTGATCCGACCGTTCACGGTTGTTAGCTGAACGTCTTCTAACTCATCTAACAGACGATCAACATCTTGAATAATCTCTGCCATCTCGCTCTTTCCTTATCTGCCAAACCTGTCCAAAACCAAACGTTTATACCTGAACGTTCATGATTGTTTTGGTTGATTCTAACGCTTTATTCAACAAGCTGCTAAAAAACTCCAATTCCGTTTGAATAAAACCGACTTTGATCTGCACAGCTAACATGGCTGCTGGATCGATCGATTGTCCCCGCTCGTGATAGCCTTTGACGTCTGTTGCCAAAGTTTCTAATTGCGATTGCGCATGTGTCAAAGAAGAGAGAAAGCTGTTAAAAGGGCCAGATAGGTCCTTCGCTTTGCGAGTCTCAAAGGGAATATATTCTAATCCAGCGCGGTCTAGGGCGATACGCAGGTTATCATCAATATGCGACAAACGGTTGCGCATTAATGTCTGTACCGACTCTTTAACCTGTAAATCAGGTGTAGAGAGCTTCGACTTGATATTGTCAATCTGATTGATGATCTCTTCTGCCTGAGAAACAATCTGATCGGTACTTACATTTTGAATGCGTCCGACTCGAGTATTGACCTCGCGCACCTCTTCTAATAAGGACTTTTGTGTATTTAGACGCGCCTCTTCCGTCACAACCTGTGGTTGTGGCTTAACGAGTGTGTCAAATTTTTCTTTATTAGGGGCGGCACGTTCAACTTGCAGGGTGCTGTCCACCTCTGAGAGACGCGTTTTACGGCGTACCTTTTGAACTTTGCCAATGCCTTCTAGTTCTTCAGCCATATCGGGCTCCTTTCACTTCATCTTGATGGATTGAGCACTTTTCGCGCCAATCGGCACTCAATGTCCCTATCCACCTTCAGTCACTCCTCTTCTCCCTCTTCCGGTAAGCTGGAAAAGAAGGGCGCCTTCTCTTTTTTTAAATCTTTATCCGACCATTCCAACGCAATTTCTGCTAAATTTTTGATGGTCGGGTCATTTGTTTTATCTTTAATATCGGCAATGAGCTTTTCGCCTTTTCGACGCTTCGGTTTTGTCAGTAAGTAGCACATGCCTAAGAATACTTGAGCGAGATAGTTTGCTGGCTCCTCTTCTGTCACTTCTCTGAAAATGCGGGTTGCCTCTTTAATCTCTAGCTTATTCAAGGCAATATAGCCTAAACCAATACGCGGAGCGGTGCTTTTGGGGCTGATTGTCTGAGCCGCTTGAAAAATCCGCTGCGCGCTCGTCTCATCGAGTTGTTTGACTGCAATAAATCCAGCTTCAATCAAAAGTCCAAAGTCTTCAACAAAGTCTTCTAAGATCTCTGTCTCTTTTCCTTCCTGCTGCTGCTCTTCGCTCATCGCTTTTACCTTTCGTTCTGTCACTAAATTTCAACACCGTTACTTTAGCTCTCTCACCTAGACTATAAAAGAGGCTATCGATTGTAGCAGACCTTTTGATCTCTTTCGGAAGACCGATTGAACAAAAGGAGTGCTTGCGATCGCATAGCCCCTCTTTTTTGCCATAGCGTCCAAGGACATTTGTTCTTGGACGCTTTGAGTAGGCACTCCCTAAAGAGCGCCCCTCTATTAACCTTTGACGTTACGTGCCATTGAGGCAATCGCCGAGTTCGAAGCTGAAACAACAGATGTTGACATTTCAGAAAGTTGTGACAAGTGGTTCATCAACATTTGCATTTCAAACATGTCGCCGATACTAATGGCGCTACGTCTCTGTTGGATCTCAAGCAATTTTACTTTGGCGCTTATCGTCGCATTATGGATGGTCGTAAAAAGGTCTTCGACCTTAAATCCTGATTGAACGTTATCGCCCGCGAACACAGTGAGATCTTGTGGCATATCTCCTCCTACCCAAATTAAACGGGAGGGTTGATACTCGGCAGAGGTCCATACTAGAAAGTCCAATTCTCGGGCCTACACAGCCCCTTCTGGATCTCTTCAGTTTATAAATTCCCTCTTTCCTGTTGGTCTCTCTTTTTTTACTATTCTTACTTACCTCGCCCACCTTCGGGCGAGAAGTCCCAGTATCCAAGTGAGCTGGGAAAGGGTCTTCTCAATTTTGATTAGACTCTAGATCAACCGAAGTTGATCTTCTCTCTCCATTTTCCCAGCTCTCTTGGATACTGGGGAGTTTTGCAATGGTCGGCACTTCTCCTTATGATGAGCGGTTCGCTCTTTCGAAAGAGTGCTAAAAATAGGGTAAACGCGCCAACGACCTATATTAACATTTCTTTCTCTGGCTTCCACTCTATCTGGCTCTGTTCACCTAAGCTAAATTTGGCTGGCGAGACCCTATCATTAAGAAACGGCGCTTATAAATAGATGCTCTCTATTTTTTGTCTCTTTTTGATACTTTGTACTCTCATCCGCCTCTTTTTTAGCTATCTCTGGTTTTCAAAGCTCCTTATTGGGTGAAGTGCCTTAACTTTTTTTAATCGCGGCTCTAGCTAATACTTTCATCAAGGAAGTATAACCATGCAGCACACGACCATATTTATCAAAAACCTCTTGGTTTTCTCCGTGACGCAAACACTCTTTAATCTGCTGGATGCGGCGCTCTATATGCTGAAGAAGTTCACTATACTTTGCTGTCTGTTTGACGGATTGCTCTAGGTCAAACACAAACTCCTCGCCCTTTTTTCGCTTCTTCTGGTTTTCCAGTCCAAACACGCTACACCTCGCCACAGTTTGAGTTATTTAGAACTCTTATCTCTTATATTTATATTTTAACAATTCTGAAACAATTGTGCAATTAATTTTGATACTACTGGTTATAATCTATGTAGTATTTCACTCCCTCTTTCTCTAATAAGATACGCGTGGGTTTAATGCTAGTAATTAACATTCCATCCATCACATCTCCTCGTGTCCAGACTCTTCCATTAATCATCACGGTTAAATTTGATCCACCTTGTGTTGAGGAGCCTGTGACGCGATACTTATCCGTGATGTTAATTAAGTTCTGTTCAGCAGCTAGTTCAGAGACGGAATTGCGCACTCCACGCACGCCTGGTATTTTTTCAAGCTCTTGGATGGCTTTACTAAACTCTTCGCTCTTTCCAATAGGAATTCCACCCGCTAAAATAAGCTCTTGGCCTTTAATCTGAACGGCGACATCCTTAAATCCTAATCGACGCAAGGTGTTCTCAGCTTGACCTGCAACCTCTTCTTCAACGATATATCCCTTTTCAAGTAGGTCTGGATATGGAAAGTTTACACTCAGGTATTCGTCGAGATGCTCGGCTTGTTCACGAGTGTCTAAGAAGCCGGATACAACGAATCTTCCGGGTGCTTGAGCCTGGATTGTAATGCCTTTCCAGTTACGGGCAATCAATGGATTAAACTCGCGTGTCACGGACTCATCGACGACAATCCCGCTGTCATCAATATTTTTAATAAAACTTAGCCCTTCCAAGTTACCTAGAAGCTGATTTCTATCTGTGTAGGTTAAAACATGTCCGACTAAGAAAAGACGGCCGGTAGAGGCGTTAAATGTTTTACGTACAGCTGGAAAGCCAGAGATCGCTTTTTCTATTACAGAGTCTGGATTTTCAACGCGGTTGACTGTAATTGATTCGGGCGAGCGAAATAGAGAGGTTGCCCCGAAGCCAATAATGGCAAACAGTGCTGAAAAGATAGCGACGACGATAAAAGCACTTAAAGCGGCTCCCTTTTTCTCTGTTGAAATGGGCTGATCGAGTGGCGACTCTTTGGCGACCGGAGGGACAATGGGCTCTACGGGTGGAGTAGGCGCTAGAGAGGCTTCAGAGACAGGTACAGGCTCAGGTTCAGGCTTTGGATCCTCTTTTTGCAGCATCTTGACGATCGAAGGCATTAAAGGCGAAATAATCGTCTGCATTTTACCTTCGCGATCCAATACAACAAAAGAGGTTGTACCCACATGGATCACAACACTGACACCTATCTCTCGACGCCCTTTTAAAGGCTCTCCATCCACCAATGTTCCATTGCGGCTATTTAAATCTTCGAGCCAGACGCGATCTTGATTATCAATTGTCAATCGAGCATGTTGACGAGAGACACTTGTATCATGAAAGACGATGTCGCATCGATTAGGATCGGTTCCAATCAGATAGCTACTTTCAGGCTGCATAAAGAATTCAGCGCCATGGTTGGGTCCACCAATGACCTTTAACAGCCAGCGTCCCGTCTCGTCTAAGTTAAAATCGATATCTGTCAATAAATCTTGATCAAGCGGCTGCTCTTCTGGAGTCTCTTCCGCCGCTTCATCAGATGCAACATTATTTTCGTAGAGATGCGCTTCTGATTCACTATAAAAACGAAAAGTTTCGCCTCCTATCGTAATCAAATCGCCATGCTGTAGCAGATAGGGTGCCAAAATGTGTTCGCCATTAATCAGAATAGGATTTGTTTCGCTAAGGTTTTCTAAACTAAATTGAGCGCCGTTTTCTCTGCGGCAGACGGCATGTTGACGAGAAACAGAGGGATCTTCTACGAGTAATTGAGCGCTGTCAGGATCACGGCCAATCACCCACTCTTCTCCCTCATCTAGGGAGAGCACCAGTCCGCGTAATGCACCTTCTTCAGCAACAAACTTCGCAGCCATAGGACCTCTTGACTCAATAATATAAATTGGCTAATGCTTCTAATCGATGAAGCTCTTCATGAATCTGTTTACTATTATAGCAGGTTGTGTGCCAGTAAGCCAACAGGCTCTTAATGTGATGATAGAATTTTAACTTTTCTCTATTAATAACGTGTAAATTTTTCTCGATCTCTTATTCCTCTGCGTTGGCTGTTTCCTCCTCCTGCTCTTGAGGATGTGTCAATTTTCTGGTTTCTGTATACCAATAATCTAAAGCATTGATGAAATCTTCAATAATTTCGCTAAAGCGACGATAATCCATCTCTTCATACACTTCGCGAGCCAAAAGAAGCATCTTTCCGCCTTCATCTAAGCCTAAAACTGCCCCTTCTGTTCCCTCGCCTAATAAATTGGCCAGCATGATGCTCTCATAATAGGCGTCTGCTCCCTCAGATGGCGCCTCTCCAATCACACAGGTTAAAGCAAAACCTCGAGGAATTTCCGTCACATGAATCAATAATTCGTTGTCTAAAGGAATGCGATAGACTCCAGGAATATCCGTTTTTAAAGAAAAATCAAGCTCCAGCTCTTTAGTCAATTCTCTCATGTAGGCGTCTAATAGCATCATTTACCTCCAAGCAAAATTATGTGGAGTGCGGCGACTTGTCGCCGCTTTGTCGCTCGCTTCGACTTGTCGAAGCGTGGAAAGCCATTATTATTAAATTTTTTCTGGTATTCCAGCATCTCGACAAGTCGAGATGAGCAAAAAGCGGCGACAAGTCGCCGCACTCAAAGCCTACGCTACATACTTCGTTCTAATTACGCACTCCAATTGAAAATGCTTTATAAAGTGCTCCTAAGGCGCGCTCTTTAGATTCAATGATACTCCTAATCGCTTCGGTTGCATCATTAAAACCTTTAGTTGCCGATTGCATGGCCGTTTCGTTGATTTTTTCGTAGCCCTCTAACATTTTTAAGCGTGCATCGTTTTCTGCTTTAAGCAGTGTGATCATCGCGTTGGCGGCATTTTCAACCATTTTTGTGCCAGAATCAACCATCTGCCCAACATAGACGCGCTGCCAAAAGAGCTCTTGGGCTCTATGTTCAACTGCAGAGGGTTTATTGGATTGAGCCTTGTTTAATTCAATTTTAGCTAAGTTTAATTCTTGATCATCTTTTACAACTGTTTTTTCCAAATCTCTAATTTCGGCATCCTTTTTATCTAGATTAGCCTGTCTATCAGGCGGCGCATCAGATGAAGTATTTCGTTCATAGTTAGATCTTTCTGTTTTTAGGCGAGATAAGCGTTGCTCTTGGGTCTCTTTAAGAGGCATGCCATTCGCATCCTTTTCTCCTGGAACGTCATATGTTTGGTTTCTTTTCGTTTCCAAGGTAGTAACTCTCTCCTGCTGCATGTCTATTTCTTTGGTGACCTGGCCTTCAGCATCTCTACGCGAATTTGCCATATAACCCAGAGTGATACCTGTGCTGACAAAGTTGACCGCAGCCATCGCGGCTTGGACGAAGTACATCATGGCCTGTTTTTCAGCAGAAGCAATGATTTGGTCAGCTGCTGACTTCGCGATCTCCATCGTGCGGTCCATCGCAGCAATTTTATTTTTTGCTTCGACCTGTTGCACTTGGCTCATAATCTGCATCTGTTCATAGAAGAAGATCGCAAGCACAGCTGTCAAGCTAACGGCGAAAAATGGGTTTCCCCCCGGAGCATCGGGAGGTCCACCACCAGAAGTTGCAGTGACGCTGCTTCTGGGTGCAACAAGCTCGGGATGAGTTGGATCAGCTCTGAGCATTCTTTCGACATGATCGTGAATTGGCCCAACGGTTTGGTCCATGACTTTATCGATAGATGCATCGAACGAGTTGACAACTGCCTGCATGATCGGGTCTTGAACGAGAGCTTTCTGCTCCTCGCTCAGTTGTGGATATTTGGCTAAATTTTCCGGGCTTGGGTTGTTGATCAATTCCCTCAAGCCATCCGGACCAATCTTATTTTGAATGTCTTGTGCTTTAATTCCTAACACTTCAACTAATTCTGTCGTCGCTTGTTGACTAGGTTGAACACCGCCTTCAGTGAGACGTCCATCAATTTGTTGTTTAATTTCAGGAGAGAGGCTATCTCTCACTAGAATCAGTGTTGCTGGGCTGTTCATGGCTAAAAGAAAATCTTCTTTTAATAGCTGCTTACCTGCATTAGCCACCTGTTGCTCATATTCTGGAGTGCCGGGTTGGGCATTAATTCCTCCCGATGTAGAGGCTTCAGTGCCAGGCTCTTGGCCATCTCTGGCTGAGACGATCTGATCTTGGAACTCTAATGTTCCTAAGTTATCTTTCAACTTTACATCTGTCGAGCTCGATTCCTCAAATTCTTGGCCAGAAGTCAACCGAGCAATCTGTTGTTGAAGAGTTGTGGCGTCGGCGCTGTTGCCAAATTTTCGGATCATTCCTTGTGCATTTTCACTGTTGACGCCTGTATCAAAATTTTGGGCAGCTCCGCTACTGCTATCGGAAACTCCGCCTGTCATAATTTTCTCCTTGTTTGCGAATTCGATGATAGAATTCGAAAATTAAGTCCTATTGCTACCTCATTAGGCTGTAACGAACTGGATGGTTGTTCCTGTATCAGTTTTATCGTCTAAACCTTCGGTTACCGATTGTTGCACGGAGGCAGCAACGTCGCGTAAGAAACTGATGTCTCTACGTAGTTGTTGTGGAGAAATCCCAACATTATTTAATCCTAAATCCATGGCAGCCACTAAGGCGGAAAAATTGCCCTCTTGTGTTGCCATTAATCCCTGTTGTAAAAAAAGAGTCAACGGATCTGATCTGTCAGTTAAACGTCTGCTCTCTACATCTTGACTTAACGATTCAAAGAGCGTTGCTAATTGGGGTTGTAAAGAGGACAAAACCTCTTCTCTCGCGTCATTTCCACTTAATGAGGCGGCGTAAGCAATCATCAGTAGTGTTGCTAAGGTCAATCCTTTTGCTGCTGTAGGAGCTGCTTCAAAAGGAATTTCGCCAGTACTTACCAATATTTCCGAGAGCTGATCAAATGTTCCGGAGCCGACTAATAGTTGCAGCAGCAATTCCGCACTAAATTGCCGCGCTTGCCGTTTTTCAACAGCTGTTTCAACAGGGAGCGGTGCGATCCCACGCTCGGCAATCAATCCCGCAGATCCTAAAACCAGCGATGCAAGGACAGTAAGAGAAGAAGACAAGACCGCTTCTCCACCCGGACGGTCACTCTCTCCATACGAGGAATTAATGGCTCCATTGAAGCCCTCTAGCAATTGCTGCAGTCCCGGTCCTATAAAACCTCCCATCTCTCTCGGTGCAGTTGCATCTTTGGCTGCAGCGGTCAATCCAATTAATAGGGGAGGCGAACCGACTTCTAAGGCAGCAGCCATAGAAACCATTTGAATGGCAGAGAGAGCACCTTGCAAAATAGCCATTCCTCCCTCTTCACCAGCGAGCTGGCCACCGCCACTTAGAGCTCCTTGATCGTTTGCTAAGGCACGTATCGTGGCTCGAGGGTCTGATCCGGGAGGAGAAGCAATGAGCTGCTCGGCAATGGCATAGAGTTGAGCTTGTCCTGTTTGTAAGCCTGCTAAATCGGCTAAATTTTGGTCATAAGATTCACTTTGTGAACTTAAGCTAGAGAGCAATCGGTCAGTATAGTGAATGATCTCCTGGCTGATCTCCATCGAACCATTTAAAGCAATGCCGGGCAGGGCGTAGTTAAATAGTTGATAGAGAGCCTCAGCACTTTCTGGAGAAACTGGATGGTCAACCGAATGCAGGTGCTGAATGACTTTAGCTGCTATTTCAAGCGAGCGATCCAAAGCTTCGTAGCGTGGATTGCGATTGGTATAAAGCTCCTCTTGCTGTTGTAACAGCTCTGCTTTCACATCATCAGGCAGCGAATCGATGAGCTGTTTGTAATAGGTGTTCCACTCCCTTGAAGGGCCTTCACCGGGATCCTCACTGAGTCGCACCTGTATATTAGGTCCTCTTAGCATAGGGTTGTCAGGACCAACATCATATTTCCAGACAGTTTTTTGGTTAATTTGAGTAAAAACTTGCAGGGTATCTTGTGGAACAATACCTAAATTAGATTTTGCTACTTCGTCGGCCGCCTTATTATTGACACTTCCTGGTTCCCAGGGCTGCGGCCCTCCTGCCATCGGATGAGATTGTGCACCTGTGATTGTCATGTTTAACTCCTTTTTACCAGCTAAAGCCTTATCCTTTCGTTGATGATGAGTTTGCAGACGCAAGTTTAGACATAATTTGACTCAATTGAGTCCATTTTTTTGCTTGCAGTTCCTGAACGCTTTGTTTATGAGCGCTTAAGACTTCAACATCTTTAAGTAAAGTGTTGATCACTGTTTTCATGATGGCAATAACAGCATCCATTTGCTTCATGGCTGCTTCAAGTTGTGCAATACGTTTTGCCATATCGGCCAGAATGAGAGAGTTGAAAAATTGAATGGCCGAAGTCACCATTTGAATAATACCAGTTATTATTTCCACCATTTTGAACATCGCTTGTCCCATATCTTTTGAAAGAGCTCGGGTAAAGGCCATGTTCGCATCGCCAATTTTGCTCGGGTCTTTTTTCAAGACTTCCGCTCCCTCTTTCAGAGCGTCTTTATAATATTTTGTGCTTTCATCAAACGATTTGCCGATGTCCTTGAAAAAATCGGTTACATCATCCCAGCCGAGTTCGGTCAGGGATTTTTTGATTTTAGAGAGTTTATCGGTGACGCCAGATTTAAAGCTTTTCCATGATTTCATCGCGTCAAAGTCATCGATGCTTTTGCCTAGATCTGTATTTGAAAGTTTGAAGTTATCGCTATTATTAAAGAATGCCACCATATCATCTTTCATTTTGACGATATCTTCCCAAAGTCGTCTCATTTTAGTTTTTATAAAATCAATGAATTGCTGTGGATCATACTTTGAAAAAGCCTTGCTTATTGTTCCTCCTACACGTGATCCTCTGCCACCCACTTCTGCTAAGTCATCACCTTGGTTGGCTACTTTGGTTGTTGCTGTATCGCTACTCTTTGAGATATCAGCAGTCACATTTGCAGCATCATCCGCTTTACCGGCTACTTTAGTTACATCTGTTGTTGCATCGGCACCCTTCGCAACACCACCGGAAACTTTGGCAGCATCATCTCCTGATTTGGCAACTTTAGAAGTTTTGTCTATAGACTTGCCTGCCATTTCAGCATTTTGTTCCAAGGTTTTTTGCGCTTCTTTATAGGCAGATTGCATGTCATCTTTAAATCCTTCGCCCAGCTCTTTCAAACCTTTCTTAAAGCTATCCATATATTTGCTAGCTTTACTCGCATCGCCTGCATCATCTGCGGACTTAGCTGTGTTTTGGCTGGCCTTAACTGCGTCGTCGCCAGATTCAGCGACGTCATCTAAAGAGTTTTGTAGCTTGGTGAGCCAATTGATCAATTTGTCTAGAGATTTTTGAAATTGCGAGGCCTGCGTTCCGGCTTTTGTAAGTGTAGGAGCTGCTTTAGCGCCCACTTGTGAAGTTTGTGCTGTCATTCGAGCAGCATCGTCGGTCATCTGTGCAACGTCGTCTGCAGCTTTCATCATTTCGAGCAAGTGCCGCATCATACGAACGATTGCTTTAGCGATCGCATTTAAGACTTTCATGAGAGGCTGCAGTAATCTCATAAGCACTTGAAGAACTTTTATGACCATTGAAATAATGAGCTTAATAATTCGCCCTACCATATTAAGGACTGCTGTTACAACCATTGCAGGTACGACTTCAGCCATCATAGGAGGCATAAAGAAACCAATAATAATGACAGCTATCATCAAGAGGATCATGACGACCATCGCAAAGATTTGTTGAGCCTTTTCACTAGCGCCAAACAGCGCCAAGAAGTCTTGCAAAATCTTAGATTCCATAATGATCTGAAAGGCAATATCTATACCAACTATAAAACCCGCTGTCGAAGCAATCAGCAGCAATAAAATAACCGTGATTAACTTAGCCAAAAACTTAGGTAGTCCAAAGGTTTCCGATAAAAAGTTGACGATGGCTTCAATAAATTTATCCATGCCGATGGTGTTGTTGATAACAACAACGGCAACTGCAAGGATAAGGGCCCAGCCTCCGGTCAAGACCCCAAAGACAAGCAAAAGAGCATCCATCAAAGGTCCCATAAAAGCCATGGATTGCTGCTTTTCTAATTGCTCTATCTGCTCTTCAATTTGAATGCGTTGTTTATCCAATTTGTTTAGCTGAATATCCATTTGTCCTGTAGAGACTCGCTTTGCAGCTTCGGTAGAAGCAATTACTGACTCACTTAAAATGCGGCTGATGTTATCTAAAGCTTCGCCAATCACTTTCATCGCATCTAAAATTAAAGTACGATTAGGATCGCTTTCTGGAACACCTGGATAGGATAGTTTTCCCTTTAGAAATTCTTGGCTTAATTTAAGGGCAGATCTAGAGGTAATATATTGTTGGTTGTTAACGGCGGCAACAATCGACATAGGAATGCTAGGTAGTTGGGTATAGTTGACTCCAAACTGGGCATTGATAGAGCTAAGGGTTTTTTCTTCGATTTCATCAAAAACGGCTCGCTTGCCGCTCGGAATTGAGTCGATGCTAGTTTCTCCGTACAATACAGAAAGAAACTGCTCTTGTTCGCTTGAGCTTAAACCAAATTCTCCGCTGGACACAAAGTCTTTGAATTGGTCAACAAGAGTGGTTCTGATGAGGGTGTCATAGTTTGATTTTGGAACAAAAGGATGATAGCCTTCCGGCGTTCCATATTTGTCTTGGATCTTTGCTTGCGCTTTGCCTATGAGTTCATTTGAAATTCCGCTCAGCGTCTCTCCCAACGAAATCTCAGCATCCGGATTGTAAAATTGAGTTCTGATTTGGGTTGCTTCGCCCTGTGAAATTTTTCCTTTTTTGACCAGTTTTTGCAACTGCTCTTCAAACTCTTCAATATAGGTGCCGCTGACTCGTGTGTCATTAAAGCTTAGCTCTTCTCCATCTTCTGGCAGTTTCCATCCATCAGGAGCACCAAAAGTTTGGTTGGTTGTAGTAACGGCTTCATTTTCAATTTTTTTAGATGTCGCCAATACCGTTGGATCCAAGCCTTGCAAATTAGGGTGGTCTAAAGCAAATATTAATTTTTCGCGTGGAATTCCCTGGTTAGCGGCTTGGCCTGCAGAAAACATAAATTTTGCAATATTTGTTGCTGCCATTAAACCATCTGTGCTTTCTGTTAGCTTTTGCAACTCTTCGGAAGATGGCTGCCAGTCTCCTTGAAGGTCATATTGCTGCTGTACTTGTCCCGTTGCTTGTATATATACTTGTTGTGCAATTGCACGGATTTGAGGATTAACGGGAGCATTAGGGTGCGTGACAGCAAAATTGACTTGCGCTTGTATATCCAATAGAGAAGTTCCCATGCTTCCTGCCAGTTCACTCATTTGATCCATAATCGGACCTTCAGCAGATAAAGATGAGAGTTTTTCTACAGACACCATAAAGCTTTTTTCAGGTGTCATTGGCGGAAGTGGCATTTTAGCGGCAAGATTTTGCAATGTCTCTTGGACATTGAATTGATCAGCTAATCGTATATCTCCAGTTGATGGTGTTAAGACAGGGGCATTTGCAGGAGGAAGAGGGGAAGCTGTTTCATTTAAAGTTTGGTAGGGAGATTCTGCCTGCTGTAAAGAATCTGTTGCTAAAGCAGCTGTAGAATTTGTTAAAGATGTTTTTTGGGATGTTGTCGTTTGAGTAGAAACTTTTGTTTGCAGCGAAGCTAAAGTCGGTGCGCTCGCATCGCCATTTTTAGCTGGCTCCTGATCAAACCGAGTGGCAGACCAAAAGATCTGTGGATTTGAAGCTCCTACTCCCGGTGGTTGGCTCATGAGATTTCTCCTTGCCTATTTCTCACTCTAACACCTAAAAGATTCATCAACTATGTAATGAGGCTTTTTTCGAAGCATTCCTAAATGGCATATTATCTTGACTTTCTGAAGAGGAGGGCGAGGGATTGAGGGGTTGAGGGAGTTCACTTTTTTCTGCAGCCTGAGTTTGTTTCTGCTGCAATGTTTTTCGATACTCTTCAGGATCGATATTATTTTCACGTAGCAATGCATCGTTTTCTGCTTCTACTTCTTTTTGCAACCCTTCAATTAATAGCTGTGTCTTTTCTAGAAGTGGATGATAAACAGGGTTTCGATTGATTCGTAACAATGTTTGGTATAAGGAGTAGAGAGCAGAACGATGATTATTTTTTTTGCGATAACACTCGGAGAGATAAAAATAGGGTATGGGGTTATTTAGGTCTAATTGTCCGCAAAGATGATAAGCAAGAATGGCTTCATCATAGTCTCCTTGCATCTGTTTGCTGGCAGCTAGACCCATGCTGAATCGAGTGTCATTAGGATCGCTCAAGTTCAAGAGTCGGAAGAGAGCACCGCTATCTTTATATTTACCACTTTTGTATTGCTGATAAGCCATGCTGTAGAGTGATTCAAGAAATTGTTGAGTCAGTCCCATGGCCTCTTTAAGCGAAGCATCGTTTTGAATCATCTGCTTGATAATTCCATTCAATTTTGCACGCTCTGATTCATTCAAGCGATGATTTGACTTCTTTTCAGCCTGTTGAATCATCTCATTAATGAATGAATCATTTGCATTTTCTTTATCCATATCGACCTCATTGACATCTTCGTCTATCTATTAAGCTTAACCCTATTCATAAGGTCACTCTTCTCCTTATTCCGGGGATTCACCATCTAAGGCGACCCCATCTTGGCCTTTTTCATGCAGCTCCTTTTTTAAGCTTGCAATTGACATTTTGACTCGGTCGCGCATCGTTTGGTATTCAGGTTTGCCTTTTGTTCTTTTAAGAGTCATCTGCAAGGCGACAAGTGCCGAAGCTTTATCATTCATTTGAATAAAACAGTCAGAGGCATGATAATGAGGAACAGGATTCTGTGGATCTATGACAGAACAGAGTGTGTATGTTTCAACAGCTGCTCTAAAATTTTTCATCATATGGAAACAGGCAGCTAGTCCCATCATATATTTAGGTTCTGTAGAATCTAACATGACAAGTAGACGGAATAGATGGCACGCCTCATCATATTTGCCTGTATTATAATATCGGTAAGCTTGCGCATACATGCCTTCAGCGACTTGGCTGTTCACACCCACAAGGTTTTTGGGTATGACCGATTGATTCATGACTTTACTAATCATGGATCCAGAGCGCTGGCCCTCCATCTCTTTGATTTTTCCACCTGTCTGTCCTGCAGCTTGTCTTAGACGATGCTTTTCTCCTTTCATGGCTATGCTCTCCCTCGTTTTAATCGCTCGTTTACTTATAGATAGCTGATAAAATTGTGCTAAACTGCTGTAAAATAGCTGTCGCGGTATTGGATTGCTGCTCAACAGCATCATTGTTATTGTTGACATCTGATTGCAGGGCACGGGAATCGTTTTCAACCAGCGTACGTCTGTTACGCAATTGTTCTGTATATGTGGAAGCCACACGGTTCGCATCGTCGCGATAGGGGTTACCGCCGCTCTCTTCATCGTTATCTGGAAAAGCTTCTCCACCTGCTGTAAAAACAGGAACTTGAGTTTCCAAGTCGGTGTAGGCCTTTTGCCAGGAACCCAAAAAGTTTAAACGTTCCGCCTGAGTTGCAGTCATCCGCTGCATCGATTGAATCAATGCCACAATTTTTTGGAAAATACGGTCTAGTATCAAAACTGATCCGAAATGGGCTTGTTGCAAACTTGATCTTCCGACAGTAAGAGGATCTCCGCTCTCATCCAATAAAAAGCGATATCGATTATCTTCATTAATCCCGTCATTGTTCTGTTCATCGAACTCTGTGTTGCCCCATAGGTCATTGTTTGTCTCATAAACACCGAAGCCATCCATAGAGGCCTCCTTATTAAATTTTTTGTTTCTAATTTTTTATGCTCTACAAAACGAGTTCTAACTTCTTTAACGAGCAACGTTCTGCGCCATATGAGTAATAATCTCATTAATTTTTTGTAAAATTGCTCCTGCTGATTTGTAATACTCTTCAAAGACAAACAAATAGCGATTAACTGCCTCTTTTTGAGAGTCGTTATAAGATTGAGCTGCGTTCATCGCGAATGTGATATTTTTCTGAAGCGCACCGGCAGTCGAAGAATCTTCACTCGCGTATTTATCGTAGTTATCCAAAATCCATGCCTCTACATCTCCCTCGCTGGCAGGCAATTCATTTTTCACAGTCAGCAGGCGTTGATAGAGAGAGTTTGGATTTTGACGATCTGCTTCTGGAGTTGATTCTTCCAGATAGGCAAGCAGATCATCTAATTGAGGGGTAATCTGTTCAATTGTCTCCCAAGCTTGTCCTATGTCCCCAGTGACTTCAGGAGTCAATGGTGTTCCAAAATAGTCGCTAGCTGCCTCATTGAATTCATCCAGGGCATCTTCGTCATCGCCGCCGGCATCAAATTCAAAAGGACCTTGCCTGCTTGTTACTGTCAGTTGGTTTTTAACAACTTGTAGCTGCTGTAAGATGTCAATAGATTGCTTAGAGGCGTCTAACGCGCGATCTAAGTTCACCATATTGCTAACCATAATTTCGTTGCCAGCGTCGATATAGATCAATTCAATCATTGCCTGCAACGAGTGATCATCTACATTGATTCCATCTATTACAATACCAGACTGTATATAACTGGCTCCATTCAGGTTGTAACCCATAAATTCCTCCTAACGAAGTCATTCTTGCTCAGTGAACCGACCATGAAAATTCTGCGTTTAACTGAGAAGAAATCACGCTCTTCATAATCTCTCTAATTATTATTTTATTAAAAAAATAATTTATACACAAACAAGAGAAGAGTTTTTATGGATAAAATTAGTGCGTTTTTGGTTTGTTTTGGATATTAAGAGAGCTTTTAAATAATTGTGTTAATTTATTATAAAGAAGTTTGCTGATAATAAATTTGTGAGTGACAATAAGTGGTAAATTTTTGCAGATTGAGAGTAGGCCTCGATTAAAATAACGCGAGTTTTGAATAGACGAAATGTTGAAAAGCCGACGAGCTTGCGAGAAGGCTTTTCATTTTGCTTATCCAAAACTCGCGTTAGTTATTCGTTTAACTGTTTCCAAACTTTATAGCGATAGCGCACCTTTTTCGCATGAGAAAACACTTTTCTCTTTAAGAAGTTGACCCAGCTGTCGGGAACTTGATCTAAGATAACTTCACAGAATGCATGAGGATAAATCTCTCTCAATGGATCATGCGCTCGCAGCGTTGCGATAAGAAGTTGAACTCCAGGGCCACGGTATTGATAAGCTGGATCAACGTAGAGTGTTGAATAGCGCAATGTTTTCGGGTCAATAGAGTGAGTGATGCTCCAGCCGATGAGTTTGCCTTTATGGCGCAGGCCAATGCTTGTCTCTTGATGAATAGGAAGCGGACCACGAAAAGGGGAAATAGAACGTGAAATGATCCGATGATGGAGATTAAATTGAATCTGATACTCCTCCTCATCAGTTAAATCTTTCCACAAAAAAAAATCCCACTCACCTTTAGGGAGAGGTTTCGTATGGTACATCCAGTCTGGACGGAATGAAGGGACATCAAAAAATAGATCGAGAATAAGAGGTTTATGCATTCTCTTCCATCCCAGCTTTTCAAAAAGCTTGACTGCTGCTTCGCTCCACTCCTCTTTCTCAGGATAGAGTGCTTGAAAGATTAAGATATTGTATGTGTCCCTTAACACTTCTTCCGCATACGCTAACAATCGAGCGGCAATTCCACGATTTCGCACTTCTGGAAAAGTGTAGAGAAACTCTAACTCTGCAAGGCGGAAGACAGAAACAATTTTGACTAAGGCGACAGAGAGCGGTTTAAATCCTTCAAAGGCAACAAAAGCCTTTAATTCAGCAGAGTTTCTCTGGAGGGCGAGCGATTGGAAGAGATATTCTAACGAAGGGAGAAATTCTTCAGGAATTTGGCTAAGATAAAAAGCTCTCTCTTCTTCTGTTAAACTGGAAAGAGAGAGCTCTTGAATGCGTTCCATCAGAAACTTTAAGCAATCTTTTCGGCGCGACGCTTAATGATGGGTTCGCTTTTCTTTGCAACCACCTCATCAGTGATGACGACCTCTTCGATTGTGTCATCAGAAGGAGTCTCAAACATTAAGTCGCGCATGAGACCTTCAATGATCATTCTTAAAGCTCTAGCACCCGTTCCAGCTTCGATTGCCTTTTGAGCGATCGCTCTTAAAGCTTCATCAGTAAAGCTTAACTTGACACCCTCCATCTCAAACATCGAAGTGTATTGTTTTACAATGGCATTTTTGGGACGAGTTAAAATGCTAACTAGATCTTCATGCGTCAGCTCATTGCAATTGGCAATGCTGTTAAAACGGCCAACAAATTCAGGGATCATTCCAAATTGGATAAGATCTTCTGTCCCTACTTGAGATAACAAACGACTCTTTTCCTTAGGATCGATCACTTCACGCTCTCCCGTCCTAAAACCAATTGTCCCTTTCCCTAAGCGTTTTGCAATAATGCGCTCTAAATTGACAAAGGCACCGCCAACAATAAATAGAATATTTTCAGTGTTGACCTTGATATAATCTTGGTTTGGATGCTTACGTCCCCCTTTAGGCGGCACATTAGCAATTGTTCCTTCGACAATTTTTAGGAGAGCCTGCTGAACGCCTTCTCCAGAAACATCGCGCGTGATAGAGACATTGGCTGTAGTCCGGTTAATCTTATCGATCTCATCAATATAGATAATTCCAAGCTCTGCCTTAGCAACATCATAATCAGCTGCTTGAAGCAGGCGAAGGATGATGTTTTCGACATCCTCTCCCACATACCCTGCCTCTGTCAATGTTGTTGCATCCGCAATTGCAAACGGGACATCTAAAATATGGGCTAATGTTTTGGCAATTAACGTCTTTCCAGACCCTGTAGGTCCTAGAAGCAGCACATTTGATTTGCTGAATTCAACATCAGCAGTCTGAGACTGCAAAGCTCTGACACGCTTATAGTGATTATAAACGGCTACTGCAATGGTACGCTTAGCAGTTTCTTGTCCAATGATATATTCATCGAGATGTTCTTTAATCTCGCGAGGTTTTAACACTTTAAATTCGAAAGGAGTCGGAGGTGCCTTTTTTTCTAAAATGCCAGAACAGAGCGATACACACTTATCGCATATATAGACGTTTGGTCCCGAAATGAGCTTTTCCACTGCTTCTTCGGTGCGACCACAGAATGAACAGGCCGGAGGCTCTTTTGCCATTGTTTTCTTTGCCATCTGAAAGTTGAAAAACTGCCTTTAAACAGGCTTTTTGGGTTGCGATTGAACGACTTCATCTACTAAGCCGAGAGTGCCATAATTTTTAGCCTCTTCTGGACTCATGTAGTAGTCGCGTTCTAGGTCATTACGGACCTTCTCAGGATCAGCACCTGTACATTCGGACAGGATGTCAATCATGCGTTGCTTCATATAAAGGATCTCTTTCGCCTGCAGAGCGACATCTGCAGATGTTCCGCCAACGCCTCCTGAGGGTTGGTGGATCATAATTCTGCTGTTTGGCAGTGCGTAGCGTTTGCCTTTTGTTCCGGCTGCTAGCAGCATCGCCGCCATCGAAGAGGCTTGGCCAATACAATAGGTGTTGACGTCGCATCCGACCCAGCGAATTGTATCATAAATTGCTAATCCAGACGTAATATAGCCGCCAAAAGAGTTAATATAAAGATGAATGTCCTTACGAGGATCTTCCATCCTTAAAAAGAGCAGCTGCGCAACGACAACGTTCGCAATCTGATCTGTAATATCTGTTCCGATGAAAATAATTCGGTCTTTGAGCAGTCGCGAATAAATGTCCATCGAACGCTCTCCACGTCCGGTATCTTCGATGACGTAAGGTGTCAAAGAGAGCTGAGGGCGCCGTTGATTATGTTCAGGCATCGCGGTTCCTTACTTGAATGTGTAGAGGTGAAAGTACTTAGCCATTTGGTCAATAAAAGAGCCTCTGCTACTTGTTATAGTCAGAAGCTCTTCGGCTGGTCAAGAGGTTTTCTCTGCTTTGACCTCTTCTCCTTCGTTAAAAGAAGATTTTTCTTCAGCATTCTTCCAACGTACTTGACTTAGAATATAATCGACAGCGGCTTTACGCTCCAGCTTATGTTCAATATTTCTCAAATGGGCCTGGGTCTGGTCGCGCTGTTCTTGAGAAGATAATCCATCATCCGAATCTAATGGCTCTTCTCCACGTTGAATCCGCTGAAAGCTTTCACGGATATAAGCTAGGTTGACCTCTGCCGGATCAATTTGGATCTCTTGACCTTTAATCACTTTCTGCATCAGAAAATGCATGCGCACTTGACGCAACGCATATTCTCTCAGCTCTTTTTGTAGCTCCGCTTCTTGCTTTTTAAACTCCTCTTCCGACAAGTTTTGGTCCTTTAAGTTGTGAAGCGCGTCAGGCAGAGATTCTTCAACGATTCCCTCTGTGAGGCTGCGAGGAACTTCGAAAGGATAAGCGTCTAATAGGCGATCGCGCAGCTGATAGGTGTGGGCATCATAAATTTGGGTGGCTAAAGAGCGTTCGAGCTGCTCTCTTGCTCTCTCTCTAAGCTGAGCGACATTGTCAGCTCCCCATGTTTTTGCCCGCTCATCATCAATTTCCGGTACAGTGCCGCGTGCAATCAATTTGACTGTCACACGAACTGGTGTCGCTTCTGACTCTTTTTCGCTCTTCTGCCCTTTTAAAAGCTCTTCTAGCTTCAAGGTTCCCTCTGCAGTGTCACCAACTTTTAAGCCCTTTAAGTGTTCAAATACCCAAGGGGTGACGCCATTGGGCTCCATGAGATAGGTGCGGTGCTCATCGATGAGTTCAGGAGCATCCGGTTTTTCCATGTTCTCAATTGTAACGATGACCACATCGCCCTCTTGGACTTGTCCCTCACTCTCCACTCTCTCCAAATCTGCCGTTTCAATCCGCAGCTGGGTTAAAAAGTGGTCAACCATCTCTTCTGAGATAGAAGGGGGTTGTAGGCGAGTAAGCTCGATTTCCTCAAAGTTAAACTCGGGGATCTCTGGCTCGCACTCATAAGCAAAGAGCATTTCGGCGCCCTTCTCTTTAGAAAGGTTTCTAATCTCTGCTTTTGAAATGGAGTTGCGAGAAAAGGGAAAGAGTTGAACTAAGAGTACAGCTTGATTGAAGGCTGTATTAAGAAGAAGCTCCTTCCACTCTTTTTCAATCGGCCCACGAAAACGGTCGTGGACGAGGGAATCAGGGGCTTTTCCACGACGAAATCCAGGGATTGAAACTTCACGTTTAATCTCTTTGACAGCATCTTGGTAACATTTTTCTGTTAGAGCGGGGGACGCTTGAACTTTTAAGTGCACTTGACAGCCGTCAGCCTGGGATAGTTGGACCTGTACGTTGTCATTTTGGAATTCTTGAGTTGTCTGAGACAAAGGAGACCTCAAATTCAAAGGGTTTTCATAAACGATTTGTTGATGGAAGAACAGAGAGCTTTGATGTAAAAAAAGCTTCTATTGAGAAAAGATCCAGTTAAAGTCGAGGCGAGAGTCATGCGCTTGCCGCCGGAATAAGATAGATAAATCTATCCTCTGTTTGATGCCTAACGCTTAACTTAGCACGCTGGATGATAAATAAGCAAGAGGCGCTGAATTTTTGAATTAAATAGCGGGTGATGAGATTCGAACCCACGACCCTCACGTTGGCAACGTGATGCTCTACCGCTGAGCTACACCCGCATAGATAAGGACTCTATTTTTAACAGGCAAGTTAACACTTGCGCTTGCTATGGGCAAAACTATAGCGACTACTCCCATTTTTCAGCAAGAGCTCTCTTTAGTTTCCTGGGAAATTTTCTTAAGGGACTGGATCATAGCCGCCTGGATGCCAGGGGTGGCACTTGCACAGGCGTTTGACGATCAACCAAAGGGCCTAAAATATAGAGTGTTTAGACAAAGATTCGATTGCATAATCGGAGAAATAGGGGTAGAAGCGGCAACTAGGGGGGATTAAAGGGCGAATAGTCCATTGATAGAGGCGGATGAGGAGGTAAAAAGGGAGTTTAATCCATCTCACCTTAATACCTGAAAGACATCTCTTAAAAGAGTCAAAACGACTTCAATGATAATCAGCCAAATAATTGTCCACTCAAGTCGGCTTGAGTGCTGATGGTTTAGCTCGTTACCTAGAACTTCAAATAGCTCGTGAACGATCACTAAACGCTGGTTCAACACCTCTAGTCGCTTACCAAGCTCTTCGTCAGCAGCTACTTGGACGTAGAGTGGCTCGAGCTCAGGATACTCCCAAAAAAAATCGGGAGAGTCCAGCACATCCAAATGTAAATTAATGGAGCTTCTTTCGAGAAAAAGGTCTCCCATCTTTCGACGGATTGCGCGTCGGGAAAGGGAAATTTTGCCTTCACGAGCAAGCTCTTCGGGAATATGCTTTGTTAAATTGTAGCTCTTGTGGATCGCAACTTCAAAGCTGCTCAGCTTGACTGATTGTGCAATCCCATAGGAGACAGCAAGCTTTGTGATCACTGCATTGTCAGGCAGTGTGATATCATTATTCTTAACCTTGGGGACATCTCCATAGGTATAGGTAAAGATGTCCTTTTCAACCTCTTCTAGTGGCTGCTCTTCAAAAGGTTTGAGCTCGGAGCAGAACTTACGCGCCTCTTCCAAAGAAGCTCCCCAGCAGACAAAGGCTCCATAGGGGAAGCAGAAGATGTCAACAATTTGATTTTGAAGGGGATAGCTGACGTGTAACACGTCGCGGTAAAAGGTAACCTGATAGTGATGTCGTAAAGCTTCGCCTAATGGGCGAATGCGGTACGACGAGGCAGTACAAAATGCGCTACAATCCATAAAAAAATAGAAGTGTTTTGTTAAAACACTTAGGTGTGTTGATACAGCTTGAATAGGGCTGTTAGAGGACAATATAAGATGCGAAAGAGGGGATTTGAACCCCTACGAGATTTCTCTCACTACCACCTCAAAGTAGCGCGTATACCAATTCCGCCACTTTCGCATATTGGGAAGTCTTTATGTGTGAAAGTTTAGCCTGAAGGGGGAAATTCTCGCAAGGGGAAATCGCCTCTCTTTCCCTTGGTCGTTTTGATTTGTAGCGTAGGCTTGAGCCTGCGCTTGTTTTTGCAGGTTTTAACCTGCAGGAAACGACAGACTAAAGCCTGTAGAACAAGCGCAGGCTCAAGCCTACGCTACATTAATTTTAATGGTGCAAATCAGCCTTGAAAAGAAGAGCTCCTTCGGATAAACTAACTCCATATTGACTTTTACTATCTGGACTGATAGCTCAGTGGATAGAGCATCCGCCTTCTAAGCGGATGGTCGTAGGTTCGAGTCCTACTCAGTCCGTTACTACCTTGTTCAGGAGTTGCTATGAGCAAAGGGGAACCTGAAGCAACTTCATCTGAAAACTTAAGCTCGCCTTCTTCCCTCTCTCTCGGAGATTTTTCTCTCTACCTGCCTCGTTTTAATATAAAAGAGCTTTTTAACGAGTTGCTAAATTCCGACTTTTATAAGCTTTCTGATCGGAAGCGACTTGAAAAGCTCATGCGCCTTCTGCTAGAGCAAGTTTTAGAGGCTCCTCAAGAATCTTTTCTCTTAGCGGCTGTCATTGAGTTTTTGGCTCAAATCAATGAGCAGCATCTCCTTCATGAACATCTGCAGTTTTATCATTGGGAATTTTGGTTAAATAACTTTTCCGGATTGAATGATCAGGCACAAGCGCATGTGCGTGGAAAAATTGTCGGCAAATTTGTTCCGAGGGAAACCTATCAACCATTTTTTCCTATTGGAACAGGTAAAAGCTTTTTTGGTTCGCATATTGTTGCTGCACACCTTTCTCCCGATGTCGATACAATGATTGCCTCTTTTTGGGGATGGGTCGATGCTTTTGCTGCACGCGTAGGGAGCTCTCAGCACCATTGGAGTTTACCCGGAGGAGCTCCCGATACTCCCGTAACAAAAGTGTTCGAAGAGATTTTTGGGAAAGATCTCTTCTCCATTTTAGCTCGCACAAGCACCATTTTATCTCTTACAGCCATCGATTTGGTCACACAGAGCAACCTAACTAAAGAGGTGGCGCCTACTTCCATCAATACCTTAGACCATGGATTTAGTGGAAAAGCGGTTCTTTTGGTCGATGAGCAGGATCTTTTTTTAGGGGATTGGAGAAGTAACGATGTCGAGCTTGTTCGACAGGTCATTATTCTTTTTAAATCGTGCCTGCACTGGTTTGAAAACAATTTTCACATTAGGCTTGTCTCTTTCTTTGCCAAACCTCATCTCAAGCAGGTGGACGTTCCTCTGCTGTTCGAACAGATCTTCTGCGTTCCAATTGGACAGTGTGAGCCGGCACTTGAGTTTTTGCCTAAACAGCAGCAAGATTTAGATCTTTTTATCCAGCGTGTTTTAGGGCTTCCTCAAGGCTTAATGGCAACATTTTCCCAGGTGATCGACGCCTTGGAGGGCCACTCAATGGTTGGCTTAGGCCGCATACGTAAAGAGATGGAGACGCTGAAAGAAAAAAAGCTCTTCGATCCCGAGGGAAACTTAATCGAAAACCGCTCCCAAATCTTTCACTTTCTCGAACGCATTATCATTCAACTCGACCATGCAGTCCACTACATCCGCAACTATGTTGAAAGGCTCGACTTAGCGATTCAGATTAAACGCCATGTTGTAGGAGCTCCTAGCCCTACGATTGCGTTGAGAAGCGATATCGATGAAATGCAAGCCAAAATTCGAAATTATGACTACCTAACGGTTGTTTATCCGGAAGACAGCGGCCGTCTTTTACCTGTCGGAGTGGTTTGGGCAAGCGACTTGCGCCGCCAAAGTTTAGGAACAGTCAGCTTTCGAGACTTTAGCAATGTCGAAGAGGTGCGTATGGCACCCTATCTGACGCCTATCAGCTTGGTTGATCATCACAAAAGCCAGCTGACGACAACCTCTGTTGCCACGATGATCATTGGTGATGCCCAGTCGTGCAATGTTTTAGTGGCAGAGGTCACCTTAGGAATTAACGATCGCTACTCCTTAGGTGGTATGACACCCCTTGCCATTGAACGACAAATTGAAGAAACCATACAGGGTCAAGCAAACCCACAGCAGGATCGCATCTTAAGCCGCCTACTTAAAAAGCAGCGGGCTGCCCGCCATCGTGAACGCTTCTTCGTTCATCCTCTAAGAGAATTTACAGAATACCTCTGCTACCTCTATGCCATTTTAGATGACACAGACCTTTTGACTAAAGTGACTCCTCGCGATGTCGATTGTGTGGCAGAGCTGCTTAACCGCATGAAGAGTATTGCCTCTAGAAAAGAGGAAGAGGTGATCAATCTCGATAATCTACCAAGAGATCGTTACTATGCGCGCGAAGCAGCTAGGCGCATTTTACAGAATCCAGAGATGTATTCCCTCTACAGACGCATCTATCAATTCCGAGAGCAAGAGGTTGAAATCAACCTTAAAAACTGTTCACAGGGTGAGTCATCTAACCTCTTTTCCGATACAAAAGAGCAAAACGGCTGCTGCCGTGTCGGCCAAACGAAACTCTTTTCCCATAATATTCCTCTTTTTCATCAAAAAGCAGAGCTATTAAGGAGCTTTTGGTTAAAGAGCGCTAAAGAGATCTATCAGGCTCGCAATGATATCGACTTTCACCTCCATATGATTAGTACAATTCCCAGTGCAGAAGAGGTCTATCGGGACATGATTGGACACTATCATCATCTCGATGAACTCTGGTTCTGGGTACCTCACACCCAAAGAGCCTATGACCATCTAGCCTCCTTCCTCTATGCGTTTCAATCTGTCCCTGAAGTTATTGATAACTATATGGAGCTCCAAATTGTCGGGCCAATGGGCCATCAATATCAAGAGCTGTTTGAACAGAATTTTCTTCCCATTGCAACGACTCTCTCTCACGATTCGATGACTCAAGAAACAGTCGCTATCTTGCGCTATCAAGCGGGGACTTTAAACTCTCGAAAAGCCTTAATTTCACCCTACTTACCACGTCTCTTGAGTTAATATTCAATTTGTTTTCTCGCCAAAAAACATTGATCTCTATTTTCTTGCAAAAAGCAAAAAAGTAGTGTATACTTATATTCTCTTATGCTAGTTGGAGACAACATGTCATCTTTACACCTTAAACCTATCTTTTCTCTCGTCGTCGCTGTCGTGCGCTGAGCGCACATACTCTTCTTTTCTCCCATCTCCCTTTTCAACGAGCAAATTAACTTTAGGTTTTGAGTGTTATGTACCCTTTTATCCGATCTTTTTCCATAGGCTTAGCCATGTTCTCCATGTTTTTTGGAGCTGGCAACATTGTCTTTCCTCTCGCTCTTGGCGATCAAGCGGGAGAGCACTATCTTTATGCAATGGCAGGTCTGCTGATCACGGCTGTTGGAGTTCCCTTTCTTGGCCTCGTTGCCATGACTCTTTACCATGGCGACTATCGCGCATTCTTTGGGCAGTTGGGCCGCTGGCCTGGTTTCATCGTCACTGCTATCATCTTAGGCCTGCTCGGACCCTTTGGCGTGATTCCTCGCTGCCTCGTCGTCTCCTTTTCTACGTTAAAACTTATTCTACCCGATCTAACGGCTTTACCCTTTTATTTGGCTACATGCCTATTGATTTTGGTTTTAAGCCTCTCTAAAAAATCAATGGTTAATATCTTAGGCTATATTTTGACGCCTGCAATGATTGGGCTATTGGCCTGGGTGATTGTAGCTGGTATCTGGCAAGCCCCCGAAGTTCCCACTTCAAATCTCTCTCCCCAGCCGCAGTTTTGGCTTGGGCTAAAAGAGGGCTACCAGACGATGGATCTTTTAGCTGCATTTTTCTTCTCCTCCCTTATTATCTCAACGATCCGTCAGCAGCTGACAGAAGAGCAGAGGCAAGGAAGCCACTGGCCAGTTGTTAAAGAGGCCTTAAAAGCAAGCATCATTGGAGCGAGCCTACTTGCTCTCGTTTATATAGGCTTCTGCTATATTGCTGCAGCTCACCATGGCGTGATTGATGCAACAAAAAAGGAGGAGATTTTAGGAAAGATTGCCTTCTACGTTTTAGGTCCTTCGGCTGGAGTTGTTGTCGCCGGAGCTATCATCTTAGCCTGTCTCACAACAGCAATTGCTTTGGCTGGAGTATTTGCTCAATTTTTAAGCGAAGATTGTACCCAAGGTCGAATCTCTTATTTCCACGGGCTTCTCATCACTCTACTCATTACTTTTGGATTTTCTTTTCTCGATTTCCAAGGAATTGCGGCCTTTTTAAACCCTCTCCTTGAGATCCTTTATCCTGGTTTGATTATGTTAAGTTTGGTGAGTTTAGCTAAGAAGCTCTCTCTCCGACCCTCGCTACCTATTCAAGAGGTTGCATTGAGCGAATAGGACAATTGAAGAGGAGGATTGCAAAATTAATCCTCCTCTGCTTCTGTATGATCTTTTCGTTGTCTATGATGAGAGGATCTGATGTCTCGCTTAAAAGTGCCTACCTACTTATGTCTAATCGTCCAGATTTTGATCGCATTCTCCCTCTATGCGGAGTCTCCGATAAGCTTAGAAGAACGTCTCAAATCCTATATTCACTATTCAGAAAGTGATCATAATCGTATTGGTTATATTGCGATTGACGATAAAAATAGCTCTATCAACCAATCGACCTGGCTCTATGTCAAACAGGCATTAGACTATTATAAGGATAAAAAACCAGCCTTTATCATTTTAAAACTTAATACTCCAGGTGGGGAGATCTTTGCTGCAGAGCAGATTTCCGACGCTCTCATTGCCTTTGATACCCAGCAGCAGATTCCAATCGTTGCCTATATTGATAACTGGGCAATTTCAGCGGGCGCTCTGCTTGCCTATTCCTGCCGTTTTATTACTGTGGTGAAAGAGGGCAGCATGGGAGCTGCTCAACCTGTCATGCTATCTGCTGAAGGCCAAACCCAGGCTGCTTCAGAGAAAGTTAATTCCGCACTAAGGGCAGACTTTGCTAACCGTGCCCATTTTTTCGATCGCGATCCCAATATTGCCGAAGCCATGGTCGATGCAGATATCATTTTAGTTTGGCGCAATGGCAAAGTGGTGCGTTTGAATAGTGAGAGCCAGATTCAGGCAGATGATGAGGTCATCACACCTAAAGGAAAGCTCTTAACTTTGAATGCCCAGCAGCTGGTCAAATATGGAGTGGCCGATCTTTTGCTTGCTCCCATGGCTCTTCCTCCGATGACAACAGAAGAAGAGCAGAGTGGAAAATGGCCGGCCAATAAACTCGCGCTCTTCCACCAGCCCTTTTTCAAAGATATTCCTCAGGCTGAAATAGATGCCTATACGATGGATTGGAAGACTCGATTTTTTGTCTGGTTAGCCTCCCCCATGATCTCTTCGGCACTCTTTCTCGGCCTCATGGTGGGGATCTACTTTGAAATGAGCTCTCCAGGAATTGGTTTTCCTGCAGCCTTAGCTACCCTATGCCTGTTTTTACTCATCTTATCGACCTATTCCCTACAGTTAGCTAGCTGGCTCGAAGTAATCTTCATTGCCGCTGGGGTGGCCTTGGTTTTGTTAGAAATCTTTTTTATCCCCTCAGGATTATTGGGACTTGTAGGAGGCGCTTTAATGCTTGCAGGGTTGGTTGGCATTTTACTGCCAGAGCTAAATGATTTTACGTTTGACTGGGACAATCAGCAGACAATTGGAGCGGCTGATGTCATTTTAGAGCGGTTAGGATGGCTCTCGGCGGCAATTATTCTTGGCTGCGTGATTATTATATTAGCCAGCCGCTATATCAAACCCTCATTTGCTGGTTTACGTCGTCTTGTACTTTCTGGTAGCGAACAAGAGGGGTATACAGCTGCAGAGCCACAAAAGAACCTAGCGATTGGAATGGTTGGCTTATCAGCTTCTGTCTTGCGTCCTGCTGGAAAAGTTTTAATCCAAGATAAGCTCTATGACGCCTTCTCTTCAGGGGACTATATCGCTGTCGATCGCCCGGTTAAAGTTGTCGGATTCGATGGCCCGCAGTTAATTGTGCAAGAGGTGAAAGAGGAATAGTCACGCTAGGTTTAGATAATAATGGCTCTTTAACGCTTCGACAAGTCGAAGCGAGCAAAAAAGCGGCGGCAAGCCGCCGCACTCCAAATTACGCTTGTGCCATCGCATAGAGAGGGCTTCTCAGATACTCTTCTTGGCGAATCGGATCTAGGCAAGATTTTTCGTAGAAGGTAGTAAAAGCTTTTTTGTTAGGATGGCGGGCTACCCATTTTTCTAACGCAGCTTTCTCTGCCTTGTCAAAAGCATAGATATGACCAGCCATTAATTTAGCCTGTACGACAAGCTCCAAAATCTTCTCTTTCTCAGCGGGCGTTGTCCATGGCTCATGTTCATTTGGACCACTTCCTCTTAAAACTAAACGTTTTCTTTCGGAACGAAGGTCATAAACAGCAGCTTGATCGGAAGCTTTCCATTTGTAATTAGCAAAGTATTGGTCATAATCATTTTGATCAATAAACGCACTTCTCCACTGATCGTTTTTGTCCTTGAAAACAACTAATAAGAAGAGCGGAGGATGCCCTTTCTGTTTTTCAAGGTCTGTACGATTTTTTGCCAAGTTGGGAGAGACCTTAATCTCATTAGAAATCTCAGGAACTAAGGCTGGCAGCTTAGAAAAGCTATAGCTAGCAGCATCTGAAATGCTTTGATAGCTAAAGCTAAATCTTCCTATCCAATCATTCCAGTTCTCCCCTTGGTTTGTGCGGTCATGCATTTGCGACTGAATCTGCATGCTGATCTGCTGCTGCTGTTGCTGCTGCATCTCCACCTGGCTACCTTTCTCTTGGCAAGATAAGCGGCTGTATTTAGGTAAATCTTCTTTCGAAGCAATTTTAAAGTCAGCAAGCTTTTTCAACGCAGTTGCAAAATTCTGTTGAAATTCCTGTGGAATTTGTTCATTCGCTAGCTCAGTGGCCACTGTATTGAAGCGATCAATAAGCTCTTGACGGTAAGCTTTTAAGACAACAGGCGACTCTTCCATGCGATCGACACTAGCAAAGCTGTCAAAGTCGTCTCCCATCAACTTAAGCAAATGCTTTTCAAAGATTTTGTATAGCTTGGCTCTTACAGCTGGATCAGCGACCGTTGGATCAGATGCGGCTGCAATAAGCAGACGTGCCATGGCGTGCTGGGCGATGACAAGCATATTACGGCGATCGCTATTCAATATATCTTCTGCAACTCTTTCAGTCTGATTGAGCGCTGTAAATAAGATGATATGATCAATTGTAATGGCTTCATTTTGCGTTAAACTTAAGGTTGAACGAATGAGCTCTTCCGTATCGCTGCTCATGATAAAATCGACGCTCTGCCCTTTATCTAATTGACGCATACGCCACAAAGCTTGGAACATTTTGAAAGACATATTTTTTCCAATCGTAACTAGAGCACGAGCCTTTGGATCTTGGACCACGTCTGTTCCTACGCAGTTTGCTTGATCATAGATAAAGAGTCGCTGCTTAGGCGCAATGTCAGGACGCGCAAGGAGTGGCTGCACTTCGTTACGGCGAAATTGCTTGATGACTTTACGCTTGTAGCGCTCATCGACAAAGCCGACGGCCATGATTGCACTTTCCGAAATCGGAAGCTTAGCTGCTTGGGTTGATTGCTTGCGCTCTAATGCCTTTTGCTCAAATTGAACAGCTGCCTCATAGTTGCTGATTCCTTTTAAATCTCCATTTAAGTCGATGAAAACGTTATAGCGATCAAAAAACTCAGGAAGACGATCCGTAATTCCTTGGATTGGATCGCGCAGCTGCTCTGTTGGCAGGATGTAGATATTTAGTTGACCCTCTTGAGCCTTCTTTTTCAATAAGGCCACAGTCTTACCATCCGTTCCCGGAGTTTGAGCATGGCTGATATCGATTGATTTGGCATATGTTTTGGCATTCCATGGTGTTCCTGAAAATCCGCCAAATACACTAAAGAGTTCGACGAGATCGTGCGGATTGCTACTTACCTGTTGTGCAGCCATTAAAACATTAGGGAAAACCCATTGTTTTAAGAAATCAAGTTTCGTTTGATTAGAGCTATTAACCTGTTTGCGGAACGCTTCGATCGCTTTAGGAGAGCCTCTTAATTCAATTGGATTGATGCCAAATTGCTGATAGAAGGCTTGATAGGTTGCTGTCTGATCAGCTGCCGGGAGATCTCCTTCTTCTATTAACTTTGCTCGCATCTCTTCTTGAATTGTTGCTGTAATCTTTTGAATATACTCGACAGCTTGATCTTCTCGAATTCCCGTTTGTAGGTAGTCTTGAATATAGTAAGGCACAAGCTCAAAGGCTTCTCCGTAGCGTGCCTTCGATGGCGTATTAGCAGCAACATAAGGAGCGATATCAATCTGATTTTCTGCACGTCCATATTGTGCATTGGCAGAGCCTTGCAAGGTCGAGGTTAAACCGACTTGAATGATTTGCCTTGCCAAGCCAATTGCACA
>CAZZJE010000002.1:0-15561 GCA_964654295.1 uncultured bacterium
GTGACAAGTCACCGCACTCCAGAGTTAGCTTCACGCTCTTTTACCTACATCCACACGATTACCCAGAAGCGTCAGAACGCTTTCTAAGAAGCAATAATCCGACAAAGACCGCTAAGCTGCATATCGCCATCATTCCAGCTGGCATCCAAGTGATAAACCCTGAATTTGCAAAACGAATTGCAAAAAAACCGGCTAATATCAATGTCACCATGCAAGCTCCAATATAGCCAAGTAGCCATTTAGAGTTCATGGCATAGACGCAGATGAATAAGAGGGCAGCGGCTCCAAGCCCGCAAGCCAAAGAGATGACGCTAGCTGCCTTAATGTAGCCCATAACGCCACCAGCGGCTACCAGCAAGGCATAGAGAAATGTTAATCTGGAGGGGGTCATTAAATCTCCTAATACGTTAGCTAAAAATTTCTTCAAAAAAGTTTTCCATGCTCTTAAAAGCCCTTAAATTCGCTTTAGGATTGAACATCTTACCAGAATTGGGGTCGTCAGCCATCGGATCTGTAAAAGCATGCATGGCTTCTCCATAGATATGCAGCTGCCAGTCGACTCCAGCTTCTGTCATCTCTTGCTGGATTGCTGCTAAATCTTCTTTGGTGACCATGGGATCTAAATATCCATGTAGCATCAACAAGCTTCCACGAATCTGAGACATGATAGGAACAGTCTTAGCTTGATCTTCACCCAACTTACTTCCCAAAACGGCGTGAAAGGTTAAGCCGCCTTGAATATCGACGCCGCTTCGTAATAACTCAATGACTGTTAAGCCTCCAAAGCAGAACCCGATGGCTCCTACTCTTCTCGGGTCAACCATCGGTTGAAGCTTTAGTGCTTGATAGGCGGATTGGATTCGCTCTTGTAAGAGGGCCCGATCAAGGAAAAGAGGACGCATCAGAGCGGCACACTCCTCTTTATTCTCAGCATAATGTCCCTCTCCATATAAATCGGCAACGAGGACAACATACCCCAAAGAGGCCAGCTCTTCTGCTTTTTGGCAGATAAAGCCGTCGACTCCACGCCATGTAGGGGCAATTAAAATGCCAGGTTTTAAAAGTGTATCGTCACCATCATAAGCTAAATAGCCTTTATGCCTCGTCTCTCCAGAAAAATAGGTCAGAAATTCATGATGCATATTATTCCTCTTCTTATGACGCAAAAACTTCCAATCAACCTAATCTCAACGCTCTTTTTTCTCAAGCTTCCTTATGAGAGGTTGGCTTTTAATCGACTGATTTGCTAACTTTTGTATTTAAAAATCTACTTCTCCAACGGCAGATGTCAAATTTTAATTCAATATATACTCCTCCTCAAGGTCCACCTCAAAATCGCCCGCCGGCTGAAATTTATGTGGCGATGGGAGAAGAAAATATCTTTCGTCTCGTTCATGATTTTTATGCAGAGCTTGAACGCTCTTCTATCCGACACCTCTTTCCAGAAGATATGCAGGTAGCAGCTAACCGATCTGCTGCTTTCTTTGTCTTCTGGCTGGGCGGGCCGCCTCTCTATCAAGAGCAGTATGGACATCCTAGACTGCGGCAGCGCCACCTTCCCTTCGCAATCGATGCCGAGGCTAGGCAAGCCTGGTTAGCTGCTTTGAAGCAGACCATGCAGGAAGCAGACAGGAAATATCAGTTTCCTATGGAATATTTTGCCGTTTTTTGGGCAGCCGTCGAACAGCTCTCCTCCTGGATGGTTAACCGCGCTTCCTAGATAAAAATAGAGTGGCATTTAATTTGCATGCTCATTTTTAAGTTCATTGATGGGGCAAGGGAGGCAGTATGCGTTTTTATTTTATTTTTTTGGGACTCTATTTGACGCTCGTAGCTCCTCTTACAGCTACTGATTTGATGCTTCAAAATCCAGCTTCAACAACAACGGCAGCACCCCCTGCAACAGAGCAGCAAAAGCGAGAGCCAGCAGTCCCCTTAACACCTGATGCTGCCAAAGCGATCCTTCATAAACAGCTACTCAGCAGCTCCAAAGCTGCAGAAGAGTGGTTCAATCTAGTCGATGAAGGTAAGTATGGGGAGAGCTGGGATCAAGCTTCACTCTCGACGAAGATGCTTTTGAAGCGTACAGAATGGATCACCTATCTAACAGCTGTTCGCAAACCTCTTGGCCGTATGTTGAGAAGGACCATGTTAGATCAGCGTATTGCACATCACCCTAAGGGAGTTCCTCAAGCCGACTATATGGTTTTCTTTTACGATTCAAGTTTTTCAAATAAATCCGAAGCCAGGGAGCTCTTGATTTTGCAAGAGGGTAATAACGGCACTTGGCATGTTTTTAGTTATAATGTCAAAGGGCTTTAGATTAGTTGCTAAAGGAGCTCATTTCGAGTAGACTCTTTTGCATCGATTATCTTTGCAAGGAGTTTACTGATGAGTTCCTCTTCCCTAGACCAATATGCTGTCCATTTACCCCTTTTCTCAAAAGAGATTCAACTGCCTCTAGCCTCCATCGTTGCCGTCTTGCGCCTTTTGGCTGAAGGAAATACCGTTCCTTTCATCGCGCGCTATCGTAAAGAAAAGACGGGAAATATGGATGAGGAGCAGATTAGGAGAATCCAGGAGGGATGGCAGGAGCTGGTCTCACTAGAAGAGAGACGCAAAGTTGTCCTAGAGTCTATTGAATCTCAAGGCAAGCTGACAGAGGCATTAAAACAGCAGATTTTTGGTTGCACGACTAAATCTGCTCTGGAAGATCTCTACCTGCCCTATCGACCAAAACGCCGTACACGTGCTCTCATTGCCAAAGAGAAGGGGCTTGAACCGCTAGCCGAGAGAATCCGTCAGCAGCCTATACAAGGTAATCCAGAACAAGAAGCTGAGCAATTTTTATCTGAAGAAAAGGGTGTAAAAACTATTAAAGAGGCCCTCGACGGAGCTTGCGATATCGTGGCAGAATGGATTTCAGAAGAGGCCGCTCTGAGAGCTTTTGTGCGTGAAGTGTTTCTAGAAGGAACAATTGCAGTTAAAGCGGTTGAAGGAGCCACCACTCCAAATAAGTTCGAGCAATATTATGACTTCAAAGAATCCGCCAAAACGATTCCTTCCCACCGCTATCTAGCCATTAGGCGAGGAGAGCAGGAGCAAGTGCTGGAGATGTCATGGGAAGTCGATAGCGATTCAATCTGTCATGCTATTGAGCAGCGTAGCAGCTTAAAAGAGCGCTCCCCTTTTGCTGATCTTCTTAAAAAGGCTGTAAAAGATAGCTATAAACGTCTGTTAGCTCCAACCATTGAAACAGAGGCTCGAGTCGCTTTGAAGCTACGGGCGGATCGAGAAGCAGTTCAAATCTTTGCGGAAAATCTGCGTCATCTCTTGTTAGCTTCGCCGCTAGGCGCCCAATCTGTCATCGGCATTGACCCAGGGCTTCGAACAGGATGCAAATGCGCTGTTGTCGATACAACCGGTCGTTTTTTAGAGACGGTAACACTTTTTCCTCACCAGGGAGAACGCGCCTTGCTAGAGTCGCAACATCAGCTACTGACTTTAATTCAGCGTCATCGCCCTTTTGCAATTGGCATTGGCAATGGAACTGCAGGCAGAGAGACAGAGACTTTTGTTCGAGATACCTTAAACTTAGCCAAGCTCCAGGACCCTATTGTTGTATCAGTTAATGAAGCTGGAGCTAGCGTCTACAGTGCTTCTGATGTTGCTAGAAAAGAGTTTCCTAACCTCGACTTAACCATCCGCGGTGCGATCTCTATTGCTCGGCGTCTGCAAGATCCGCTGGCAGAACTTGTCAAAGTCGATCCTAAGTCAATTGGAGTTGGCCAATATCAACATGATGTGCAACAGACACTATTACAAGATAAGCTGGCTGAAGTAGTGGAGAGCTGTGTGAACGGTGTCGGTGTTGAACTAAACACAGCTAGTGCTCCACTTCTCTCTTACGTCGCTGGTATCGGATCTTCTCTCGCCACTCAGATTGTCGAATTCAGAGAGAAACATGGTCCTTTTAAGAGTCGAAAAGAGCTTCTAAAGGTACCTGGCTTTGGACCAAAAACGTTTGAACAGGCAGCTGGATTTTTACGTGTGAGGGGAGGCTCCCATCCTTTAGATGCTTCCGCTGTCCACCCAGAGAGATACAGTTTGGTAGAAGCAATGGCTGCTGATGTCTCGATTCCTCTAGCACAATTAATTGCCAATCCAAGTGCCATCGCTTCATTAGCAATCGAACGCTATATCAATGAAGAGGTGGGGGAAGCCACCTTACGCGATATTTTAGAGGAGTTGCGTAAGCCTGGCCGCGATCCTAGAGCTGAATTTGTCCGACCTGCTTTCCGACACGATATTCGGTCGTTAGAAGATTTAAAGCCTAAAATGGTTCTAGAAGGTATTGTAACGAATGTCACCGCTTTTGGTGCCTTTGTTGATATTGGTGTGCATCAAGATGGACTTATCCATCTCTCTGAATTATCAGACACTTTTGTGAAAGATCCTAATGAAGTTGTCCGTGTTGGAGATATGCTTAAAGTTGAAGTCATCAGCGTCGATGTAGAACGCAAACGAATCTCTTTGACAGCTCGAATTGGTAAGCCTCCAAAGAATCAGATAAAAGAGTCGCTTCCAGCCAAAGGCAAGCCTGCTGCAAAGCCGCAGCGAGAGAAACCAAGTTTTTCCAATTCTCCTTTTGCCGGCCTATAAAATAAAATGAATAGTGGACTAAGTGGACAACCACTTAGTCCTCACTTAGTGTGAGTGGTGATGCCCCATGCCTTTCTGAGGCCTACTCCGCATCCAATTGCTGCCTTCTTGCTCGCAACGTGTCTTGGCAGCCTCTTCTTGGCTAAACCAGCTAACAGGGTTATTCGTTAGAGAATTCTGTACTACTTTGTAGGGATGATTGCCATTTTTCAATTGAACAGCTTCAGCTACAGTTCCAGGAGGATGTTTATACCATCCTGGGTCGCCACCATTGCTCAGATGGTCTCTCACTTTTAGAATGGTGAACATGCCGCCTGTTTCAATTACACCAAAAGGACCTGGATTGCCAATAGGAGAGATATTGGGTGGATACTCTATCTTCGAGTCCATATGACCTTTTTCGCGATCACCATACATTTCAAACATCTCACCCATTCCATTCACATTCATAAGCCCCATAAAATTTGGAAAAAATTGCCTCATACGCTCTTCTATGCCTTGTGTCTCAATACCGACTAAATTGGTCAGGTTGTGCTGCATCTGATTCATCGTATGATGGAGTTTATGGCAATGTAGGGCCCAATCTCCTGGATTATCAGCGATAAACTCAATGTCTCTTGTCTCTCCTGGCGCTACATTTACCGTGACTGCGCTATCCTGGGCTGCTTCTGGAAGCCTCCTTCCTCCTTTTCTAGTGATCAAAAACTCATGCCCATGTAGATGAATGGGATGGCTATTCATCATGATATTTCCAAAGCGGATTCTAACTCGCTCTCCCGTCTTAACAACTAAAGCTTCCGATTTGGGATATAAGACGCTGTTAAAAGTAAAAAGATTGAAATCCGTCATCTCAAAAGGAACAGGCGTTTTAGCTCCCATGGGGACGCGCCATTCATGTAAAAAAATGGCGAAGTCACGGTCGACTGCAGGCTCTTCAGCTTCGCGAGGATGGATAATAAAAAATCCTTCCATTCCAAGAGCTATCTGGAACATCTCATCCGAATGCGGATGGTACATAAATGTTCCGTTTTGCTTGAGGGTAAACTCATATTTAAAAGTTTCCCCAGGCTGAATTGCTCTCTGATTTAAACCAGCCACACCATCCATTCCGTTAGGCACAATAATGCCGTGCCAATGTACAGTGGTGGGTTCGTTGAGATTGTTTGTTACGTAAATCCTTACTCGATCCCCTTCGACCGCTTCGATCGTAGGGCCGGGGCTTGAGCCATTATAGCCCCAGCAGTTAACCCAAAAACCTGGAGCAAATTCTCGGCGTACAGGCTCTGCCACCAGATGAAAGACTTTGACGTCGCCATCCATGACCCATGGAAGCGAACCGACGTTTGGAGTGATCACGCAAGGATGCATCGCTTGGCATGGAATAACCCATAAGATCGTAAGGATGGCAATTTGAAAGAGAAATTTCATGTTAAAATGGTTCCAGGCATTCATTGGGAAAAAGGCGGAATAGATAGCCTCCTAAAGCTCGATCTAGTTCTACTTTTGCAATCCAATAGTCTTTAAGAAGCTCGAAATAGTGACGAGATGTTTCTAGCTCCTGCTGCTTGTTTTGTATGAGCTGTTCTACACTAAGTCCCATCACATGATATAGCTTTTCTGAGGAGTGCATGATGGTATTTTGTAGGGGGAGTAACCGAGTTTGGTAGTCAATAAGCATCTCTGATCTCACCTTCATAAGCTGATAGGCCTCTCTGACTTCTGAAAGAATATTAGTTTTCAAACTAATCAATCGATCTTCTGCTTGTCTAAGCTGAGCAGCTAAGCGCAAGCGCGCAGCCTGTCCAAAATTGAAGATGGGAATCTGTCCTGAAACGCCATAACCAAGCAAATTTAAGCCATCAGGATCCCTTTCCCCAGCAATTCCAGCTTCTAAGGCTGTATAGCTCCACCACTCTTTGAGGCCAAGCATGCGGCGGAGGCGCAAGACTTCAAAATAGGCCTCTTGCAGGTCTAATCGTTCACTTAATGCAATAGACTCTAGCTGGCATTGATCCAATGAGAGGCGATCTAACTCTTGCGGCATCTCTTTAGGCAAAAACAGGCAGATTTCACTTTCTAAACCTAAAAGACGATGCAGCTTTTCTTTCAAATGAATAATCTCTGATTCTTCTTTAGAGAGAGCAAGTTTTGCCTCTAAAAGTTTCGCTTGCGACTGCTGCATTTCCAGCATATTCACATTAGCAACTTGATACTGCCTAGAACTAATCTCTGTCTGAATATCTGTTAACTCAGCAAGAGAGCGAGTATAACCAATTGTTTGCTCTTTGGCCAAAAGCGTATAATAGGTCTGTCTAACTTCAAAAGCGATCTCTAAAATTTCATGCGTCACTCTAAGTTGAGCTTGCTTAAGTTCCGTTTCGGCCAACCTCTTACGAAGTGGAATCATAAAGAGATCTAAAAAAGTTGCTGTTACTAAGTATTCAATATTTGTTTTTAGCTTCTTGTCATGAGGATAACGCACCTCTAATTCAAAGAGAGGGTTAGAAAGGAGCCCGGCTTCGATTAGATCAGCTTGTGCAATCCCTAGCTCTTCAAAAATAGATTGGATGCGAGGGTTGTTTAAAAAAGCGATCTGGATAGCTGCTTCGGCTGTTAGCTCACTAGCTAGTAAGCAGTAGATCCACTCTCTTATCTCTTCGCTCGGAAGAGACCCCCGGTACCACTCTACTTGGCTGTCAATCTTGGATTGGAGTGTTGAAGATACCCAGCAGTCGGGAGAGTGGTGAGCCGTTGTACAACTGGAAATGGCAAAGGAGAGGAGGAGAAGGGGAGTTGCTTTGTTCATTCAATTCTTTTGAAGTTAATTTGGAGCGCGGCGACTTGTCGCCGCTTTGTTGATCATCTCGACTTGTCGAGATGTTGCCCTTCGACAAGTCACCGCGCTCCAAATAGCTCTTCCTTACATGAAGTACTCATGCGAGCGGTTATTGTTATTCGGCATAGGTGCTGGCCTTGCTAAGGGTGCCGACACTGGAGCAATAGTCCTCGGCTGTGGAGGTCCCATCGGCCTAGGAGCTACACCATAAGGCGGATAGGGACGCAGCGGCATCGGCGGCCTACAGTAGGGCGCTGGACGCATGGGCCCATAGGCACCTGGTGGAGGAAGCGGCCTTGGAGGTGGAGGTGCTCTCCATCCCATGGGACGGGGAGGCGGCGGATAAGGTCCTCTTGCACGACAGGGCGGCGGAGGTAATGGCGCAACTGGTCGTGCTGGATAGCCGACGACAGGTGCCGAAGGCATTGGATGACTTGACACAGATGGCGGCTGAATCGATTGATCTCTAAGGAACGGAGGTAGAGGTTCATCGATAGAGGGGTGTTCTACCATAGGGGCGGTTGCTCTCTGCCAGTTAGGTTGCTGAGGCTGCTCTTGCGGCCATGCCTGCTGTGCACTTTCTGTCCAAGCTTGTTGTGGTGCTTCCTGTGGCCAATTTGGTTGCTGTGTAGCTGTCTGAGACCAGGCTTGCTGCTGCGGTTGCAATGGCTCTAGCTCTCTTGACTCATAGCTGTCGTTAACATTTTGGCTTCTCATCGACTGAGCGGAGGGTGGATTGTATTGGCTAATATGATCTGTATTGATAATACGTCTCTCATCCCAAGGATCTAAGGTGTCAGTCGAAGAGTCAGACGAAGGGGTAGGAGGATTGATGATATTATCTTGATGAGCAAAAACCTGAAGCGACGAATGGATAGAAGTCGATTCTCCAATAAAATCGGATACAGGCTTCTTAGAGGCTGGCTCCAAGTTGTGCATAGAGCTATTGTCTTGAACTTGAGACTTATAAGCCATCCAGTCTGACGCATCATAGCTTCCGTCATAGATCCAATCGCCATCGGATGGTTGAGAATCTGCATTGGCAATCCATTGAGTCGAATGATCGAGATAGGCGACCTCTGCCGAATCTTGAGGTTCTGTTTTAATCTCTTCAGGTTTATAAGAGACCTTCTTTCCTAAAGATTTTTTGCGAGCAGATTTATTAGCTTTGGGTAGCGGCGGTTCTGTCGGGTCAGAGGGGAGTGAGAATGGCCCAGAAGTAGGCTGCGATGGAACAGGAGGAGTGTATGATGCAAATGTCTGATCGTTTATATAAAGGGCACTTAAAAGCTCTTCTGGGGTTGAAAAGGCTTCGCTGGCTTCTGAAATCGGATCTAATGAAACATCAGGAGAAGCACTGTAGATGGCTTGCAAAGAGTCTTCAGGATCAAAAGGTTTAGACAAAATAGAGTCAGGTCTGCTTACAGAGCTTCTCTTTTTTGAGTCAATTTTAGAAAAAGCCGTTTTCTTATTTAACTTTTCCTCTTTTGAAGAGTTTGGTTTGGCCTTGGGTAATGGTGTTGCTAAAAGAGCGGCTTCTGGATTCAATGGCTGGTTAGGCGCTTTAGGAGTTGTAGAGCTTGGCTTCGCTTCTTCAATAGTTTTTCTGTCTGCCTCTTTTAAAGAAATAGCCTCTGATTTGCTAGAAAGAGGCGGCATCTTCTTATCCAATTGAGTAAAAGGATGAGGTTTTTTGGAGGATTTAAGCTTGCTCTTCTTCGCCTTCTCTTTTAAAGAGGATTCCGATTTGATAAGCTCCAGTAACTCTAAGTCAGAGTTCACATCTGCAGCGACGACTGCCGATCCCAACTCTTGCAAAGTTAATTTTCCTAGCTCTCCAAAGTCATCCGAGTCATTATCAGAAATGTTATATGACTCATCTAAGAGATTAGGTGGGCTATCTTCAACTTGTGAGGACTGGTTATAGGTAGAGATCCCATAGCCAGTGAAGAAAAATAGGGTTACGAGAGAAATTTCCCATATGGGAATCTTGCGTAAAAGTTTTAAAGACATGTTGCTTCCTAAACTCCTCAAGTAGAGCGTCCGGATTCAGTGCTGCTAACTCAAACCAAACCATGCCCAAGGCTCATGGTTTTTGTCAAATTGAACATTAAACAAAAATTTTAACGGGAGAGGAGAGATGCAGTAGGCATATCCTAAGTATTTGTTTTATAGACAAATTTGATCAAACGGAAATTTTTTGCTTTTTCATCTCTTTGCCAAAAAATCTAATTAAGTTACCCATGATTCCAAAAAATTAACCTAAGAGCTCCCATGAAGCAAAAAAAATTATGGATATCTCTCGTACTCTGTTTTGTATTCTTTTCCACAGATCTTTCTGCCCATGCCAAAGAGCAATCAGATTGGGTTAAATTGCAAATGCACCGCACATTGGATGCCCTTGCTCACACGATAGAAACTGCTTATGCTCCTATGGAGTGGAAATATTCGCGTTGGGGATGGGAGCTAGAAAGCGAGCTGCGTACAATTTACAGCCGTTTGGATGAGGCCCCTCTTTCGATTGCTGAATTTCGCTACCTCCTAAAAGATCTTTTTGCTTCCGCAAAAGATCATCACCTCTCCATTTTTTTCTATGCGACCGAGCGAGCAGAGCTTCCTTTAAAGATTCGCCAAGCCGATGGCATCTACTGCTTAAGTGCGATCGACCGAAGTTGGCTACCCAAAGAGCAGTTTCCTCTCGTTGAAGGGGATGAGCTGCTATTCTTTGATCAGATGCCCATCCAAAAAGCGATCGACTCTCTGAAAATAGAGCTAAAGCTGCCTTTGGATGCAACTGGACAAGCCTTAGCCGAGCAGGCCTTAACTTGCCGTAAGGCTGCTTTAGGTCACCGGGTACCAAAAGGCGATGTCATGATGACCGTCCGTCAGCAAAAAAATGGGAAGACAGTGACCTTTCAGCTTCCCTGGCTCTATACTCCCGAAGAGATCCCTACTCCTCCTCTAAAACCCTCTCTTACAGCCAAAGCGTTAGAACAAGAGCCCAACGCTTCATGGCTCACTGAGTTAACGTCTGTCAGCGAAGAACATCTCGATCCTTGGGAGATCAGCAGTCGCTACACCTATACTCCAAAGCTAGGTCACATTTTATGGGAAAGCGATGCAAGCTGGAGTGTCCATGCCTATCTTTTTCAAACTCCTTCGGGTAAACGCTATAGCTATTTAAGAATTCCACATTTTCACTTACCCTCTTCTGCCATGCGTGAACTGGAAAATGTGATCGATTTTTTTGAAAAACAGAGCAACGGCCTTGTTATCGACCTTGTGAATAATCCCGGCGGCTCTCTCTTAACAGTCTATGCCATCGCTTCTCTATTAACAGATTACCCTTTAATCCCTCCGCAACATGCCGTGAAACTCCATCCTAAAGAGATCAATCGTGCTGTTAAGGGCTTAGCGCTGCTCTCTTCCATTTCTAGTGACAAGTCTGCTCAAGAAACGATTGGTCAAAGAGTCGAAGGGTATCCGGTGACAGCTAAATTTGCACAGCAGATGCAAGATTACTTTCAATTGATCCTAGAGCAATGGTCTGCAGGTGAGCGGCTAACAAAGCCTTGTGCTTACCTTGGAATTGACCAGGTGATGCCGCACGCAACTATCCATTACACAAAACCAATCTTAGTATTAACGAATGCTCTATGCTTCTCAGGAGCCGACTTCTTTGCCGCTCTCATGCAAGATAATGGACGGGCGAAGCTTTTTGGTGAGCAGACCGCAGGTGCAGGGGGAGCAATGATGGAAGTCTCATTTCCTAATTTATTTGGAATTCAAAGTTGCCATTTAACGATTACTTTGGCACAAAGAAAAGATCAGCAATTCATTGAAAACGTCGGAATTACGCCAGATATATCCTATTGTTTGACACGAGATGACCTAACCAGGCATCATACTTCTTATGCAGCTACAATTATAGAAGCATTAGAAAAAATAAAATAAAATAAAAAATTAATTTTTTTCTTTTTTAGGATTGTTATGGAAGAAATTCCCTTACTCCAAGAAATCTTGATTATTTTGGGCTTGTCAGTGGGAGTCCTCCTATTCTGCCACCGCTTAAAGATGCCGACAATAGTCGGCCTTCTGCTAACGGGTGTCATGAGCGGGCCGCATGGCCTAGCTTTAGTCGGCAAAGTAGAAGAGGTTCAAACGCTAGCTAACTTGGGCATCGTGCTCTTGCTCTTTACTGTCGGAATGGAGTTTTCCATTAAAAAAATCTTGTCTCTACGCAAGCAATTTTTAATCGGAGGAACTCTGCAGATTCTGCTGACTCTCTTTGCCTGTGCTGTTTTTGCACACTCCTTCGGCAGACCTATCGGTGAATCGATCTTTATTGGAATCTTAATCTCATTAAGCAGTACAGCGATTACTCTAAGGTTATTGGATGAAAAGGGGCAAACGGATAGTCCCCATGGCAAAGCTGCAATAGCAATTCTAATCTTTCAAGATGTCTTTGCCATCCCAGCAATGTTAGCGACTCCTCTTCTATCTGGTACAGGGGAGGGAATGGATAGCGAGTTTTTACAGACTTTTATCAAGAGTGCTTTGATCTTAACAATCGCTTTTATTGCGGCTTGGTATGTTGTCCCAAGGTTACTCTACTATGTTGCTAAGACCAGAAGCCGCGAGCTTTTTTTACTTGCTCTCCTGACGGTCTGCTTTTCTGTGGCATGGCTGACCCAAATCGCCGGACTCTCACTCTCTCTAGGAGCTTTTTTGGCTGGCTTAATTATTTCTGAATCAGAATATAGCCATGAAGCAATAGGAGATATCATCCCTTTCCAAGATCTCTTCACAAGCTTTTTCTTTGTCTCAATCGGGATGCTACTTAATACGGAGATCGTTTTCCAGCAACCTCTTCTCATCTTTGCAATCGCGACTGCTATTCTACTAATAAAAACTTCAATGGCTACCCTAGCAACCTTAGCATTGGGAATGTCGCTCCGGGCCTCCTTCTTAGCCGCTATCGCTCTTAGCCAAGTGGGTGAGTTCTCTTTTGTCATTGCTAAAGTAGGATTAGACAATGGGATAGGGTCAAACGACTACTACCAACTCTTTTTAGCTGTCTCCATTTTTACGATGGCAGTCTCTCCCGCTCTTATTCGCTCCTCTAGCATCTTAGTCCATTGGCTCATGCAGCTTCCTTTGCCACAGCAAATGAAGCTTGGTTTTGGAGGACAGCAAGAGGAGATCAAAATTTTCTTGAATAACCATGTCGTTATCATCGGCTTCGGAGTCGCAGGCAGAAACTTAGCGCGTACTCTCAAAGCAGCTAAGATTCCTTATATTGTTTTGGAAATGAATGCTGAAACTGTCAGGCGTGAGCGGGCAAAAGGAGAGCCCATTCATTTTGGAGATGCAACACATGAATCTGTCCTACACTTTACCCATGTCTCCCATGCCCGCCTAGTGGCAGTCTTAATCAACGACCCAGTGGCGGCGATCCGTATTGCAAAAGTGGTAAGGCAGCTCAATGAAAACACCTATATTTTGGCTAGGACTCGCTACCTGCAAGAGGCCGAACTGCACTACCAGCTTGGCGTCAATGAAGTTGTAGCCGATGAGTTTGGCTCCTCTTTAGAAGTGGCTTTTCGTGTCTTGCAGAGTTGCAATGTTCCTGCTGATATTATCCAAGAGCAGCTAGATCAGATCCGAGCAGATGGATATGAGAAAAAAAAAAGCTCATCCAATAAGCCTCTCCAGCGTCTTGAAGATTTAGCCACCGAGCTGCCTGAATTCATCATTCGAACTTTTGAACTTTCTGAAATGTCTCCTATTGCCCAAAAGACCTTAGCAGAAATACAACTCCGCAAACAATTTGGCATTACTGTATTACAAATTAAACGCGGGGGCAATCGTCTATCTGAAGTGGAAGCAAACACACAGCTGTTGCCAGGAGATTTGATTAGTGTCATGGGACATCAAGGTCGGTTAGAAGAGGCAAAAGCCCTTTTTGGAGCTCAAGTAATATCTGACCCAGTGACATGAAAAGTTTTCCAGCCCCTCTAGATCCTCCCTCTTCTTTCTATGAGGCTCGCCAGCAGCGTTATCGTGAAATTATCTTTGCCACAGGACTCGGATTTGGAATTCGTTTGGCAATCGTCGTCTTTCAGCTGACTGGCGCTCTCTATTTTGATAGTGCAACGCTATTGACAGATGCTTTTTCAACGTTAGCCGACCTTGTCTCGACTGCTTTCCTGCTTATCTGTATCCAACTTGCACGTCGCCCACCCGATGCTAACCATCCTTTTGGCCATGGAAGGTATGAGCCATTGGGTGGCTTACAGCTTGGCTTGCTGCTAGTCCTACTTGGAGCCACCTTAGCGATTCAACAGGGAGTCTTATTTGCAAGTGAACAGGGTGAGCGGGCCTTTCATGCTGCGATCTTGCTCTTTCCTCTTATCAGTGTCGCTTTGCTTGAAGTCTGTTACCAAGTGGCACGTCGAGCAGCTAAACGTTGGGATAGTACGGCTTTAACAGCAGATGCTTATCACTATCGAACAGATGCTATCACCAGCCTTTTTGCCGCTTTCGCTCTGCTCATCGCCTACTTTTGGCCGTCAGCCGCTGGGTTTGTTGACCGCTTAGGAGCTATTGGCATCGCTTTTCTGATGATTCTAATAGGCCTGCTTAGCTCACGCGAAAATCTCCATCAATTAGTGGATCATGTTCCCAATGGAGATCTTTTTAAAAGGATTAGAAAAGCAGCTAAAAATGTGCCAGGTGTAATGGAAACAGAAAAGCTTCAGATCCAAAGCTACGGGCCGGATGCCTTTGTCGCCATCGATGTTGAAGTAGACCCTCAGATGCCTGTCGATAAAGCGCATCGCATCAGTCAGCTTGTCCGAGTGGAAATTCAGCGCGAATGGCCAAATGTTAGGGATGTTTTGGTTCATATCGAACCCTACTACCCTGCTGATCATGATCCTGACTTGATGAATATCTAAATCCACCACTCCTAATCCATCGCCTCAACCTCATCAGAAGCCATAGAGGTAAAACAAAGCCAAGTAAGGCATATAGAGCGTCGGCTACAGAGAGGACAATTCCATCAAAAACCATCCATTGCCAAGTGAGGCTGATGCCTTGGTCGAGAAGGAAGAGAAGGAGAAGCTCTATCGTTGTCAGTAAGAGGCTATAGAGGGCGGTTAAAATCGGCAGTGTCGTTAAATGATCAGCAAAGAAGTGGCGGCGCATGCCATAAAATAGCCAGAGTGCCACTACATTAGAAACTGAATAAAAACCAAAGTGTGTGTAGCTGGAAAAAAGGTCTAAAATGAATCCACAAGCTGCTGCCAGCCAAAGAGCCCTATTTTTGTCGCTTCTATAAATCATGCAGATCAAAAAGGGGGTAAAATAGTTAAAAGGAGGCAGATAGGGTGGCTTGAAGCAAGCGAAAAGAAGAAAAAGAAAAAGGGTTAAACCAAAGGTCAGTTTTATTGGAAGAAGACGTAAATTCATTCTGTCTCTAGTAAGCTCCTCGCATTAGAATCAGGCATGGAATCGTCTTGGCGATTAATTTCAAATCCCAATAGAGCGAGTGGTTATCGATGTATTCTTCATCTAAACAGATGCGTCGCTGATAGCAGGTGTCACTACGCCCATGCACTTGCCAGTTTCCTGTAATCCCTGGGCGCATCTTCAAAATTTTGACTGCCTTCTCTCCAAAATAGCGCTCGATCTCATCTTTTTGTACAGGTCGCGGGCCAACGACACTTAAATCACCTTTTAAAACATTCCAAAACTGTGGAATCTCATCTAATGAGCTTTTTCGAAGAAGCTTTCCAAAAGGGGTGACGCGCGGATCCTTTTTGAGCTTCCGTGTCGCTTCCCACTCCTGCCGCAGCTCTGGATCTTGAGCGAGTAGCTCATGCAGCCTTGCATCAGCATCGGCATACATCGTGCGAAATTTGTAGCAGCGAAAAGGTTTGCCTCCGCGGCCGATACGCTGCTGCGCATAGATGACTTTGCCTGGTGAAGAGAAAAAGATGGCTAGTGCAATGAAAAGAAAAAGAGGAGATCCAAGAACAAGAACAAGCAGGCTAAATAGA
>CAZZJE010000002.1:15571-32060 GCA_964654295.1 uncultured bacterium
CAAGCGGAGAACGAGATGTAGACATAGCTTCTTCCATATGCGATTCCTCAGTCAAAATGAAAAAACCATTTAACCAAAATTGATGTGATCATCTCTTTTTTCGAATTTTTTCTCTAGAGTTCTCGATGTACTAACAGATTAGCAAGCTCTTGTAGTCGATAGGTTTTTAATGGTAAAGAGTTTAAAGTTTCAAGGCACTCTTCTAATAATCGCTCTGCCTCAACCCTTGCCTGCTCAATTCCAAGTAAAGTGGCATAGGTTTCTTTGCCATTGAGATGATCAGAGGCGACTTCACGTCCATGTTTCTGCTCACTCGCTGTAATATCTAAAATATCGTCAATAATTTGATAAGCCAACCCTATTTTTTGCCCAAATTGCTTAAGCTTCCAAGTCACATCCTCTTTTGCATTGGCAATGAGTGCTCCAAACTCCAGCGCTGCTGTCAATAAAGCTCCTGTCTTTTTGGCATGCATCAACTCTAATTGCTCTAGACTCATCTGCTCTTTGTCTTGGGCAATGTCGATGACCTGACCACCAATCATCCCATGGCCTCCCGCGGCATGGGCAAGGATGCGAACAAGTTTTAACCGCTGCTCAACCGAAAGATAGGGTGCATCCGCAATTAACTCAAAAGGATAAGTTAATAAAAGATCGCCAGCTAATAGAGCGATCGCCTCATCATACATCCGATGTAATGTGGGCTTGCCTCGACGGAAATCGTCATTATCCATACATGGTAAATCATCATGGATCATCGAATAGGTGTGCACCATCTCGAGAGCACAAGCCGGAATCAACGCCTGCTCCCTATCTCCACCTAATGATTCAACTGTTGCAAGAACTAAGATGGGCCTAAGGCGTTTGCCTCCTCCCAGAAGGGAATAGCCAGCTGCTTTGTATAGCTTTGTATAGGCTTCCTGATCCGATACAATGAGCTCTTTCAGCTTCGATTGGATATAGAGACTCTGCTCTTGTAAGTAAGAAGAGATCTCTTGTGAAAGGGTAGTCATGATGAAAGCCTTACTTTATTGTTACTAGGAAAGCCGTTAGCTACGCGTCAGCGTTTGGAGTGCGGCGACTTGTCGCCGCTTTTCGCTCGCTTCGACTTGTCGAAGCGTTGAAAAACTCATTATTACTTAAATCTTTTGTGGTATTCCAGCATCTCGACAAGTCGAGATGAGCAAAAAGCGGCGACAAGTCGCCGCACTCAAATGCTGCATCATATTTATCAAAACATGCTCTCGGCTTCAACCGCAACTTCTGCTAACACTGGCTGCTGACCAATCGAAAAATAATCAAATCCATAAGCTGCCATTTTCTGAGGAATATATTGGTTGCGTCCATCAAAGAAGGCTCTGCCTCTCATCTGTGTTAACAAGAGTGGGAAATCTAGAAAACGAAATTGTTTCCACTCTGTAATTAAAATGAGGGCATCAGCTCCAGTCGCAGCGTCGAGCTCATCTTCGCACCACGTGATCAGTGATGTCTCTGGAAGCAGCTTTCTCGCGTTGCCCGCTGCAACAGGATCATATAGCCTTAGCTTTGCCCCTTTGGCTAGCAGCGATTCAATCAGCACTAGAGAGGGTGCCTCACGCATATCATCGGTCCCAGGTTTAAAGGCTAAACCTAAGATAGCAAAGACTTTGCCTTCAACACCGCTCTCTGAATAGTAGCTAAAAACTTTTTGAGCGAGCACCTGCTTCTGCCTCTGATTCACCTCTCTAATGGCATCTAACAGAGGTGTTTCATAGTCAACTAAATCAGCTTGAGCTCTTAGTGCGTCGATATCTTTAGGAAGACAGGATCCACCATAGCCGACTCCAGCATATAAAAACTTATATCCAATGCGCTGGTCGGCTCCAATGCCACGACGCACTTTGTCAATGTTTGCACCTGTTCTTTCACACAGTCCACTCAGCTCGTTCATAAATGAAATTCTAGCACCTAACATGGCGTTAGCAGCATACTTAGTCATCTCAGCCGAGCTGCTGTCCATCACAATTAGACGTTCATGATTGAGCATAAAGGGAGAATAGATCTCTTGCATGATCTCTAATGGTCTTGGATCATCGATTCCTATAATGACTCGATCAGGTTTCATAAAGTCATTTAAGGCATCTCCCTCTTTTAAAAACTCAGGGTTTGAGACGACATCAAATGGATGATTGCACCCTCGTTTTTCGAGCGACTCGACGACCCATTGTGTCACCTGCCGTGCTGTTCCTACAGGAACCGTTGACTTATTGACGATCACACGATATCCATCCATATGCTCGGCCAAAGATTCAGCTGCGCTTTTTACGTAGCGCATGTTGGCATGGCCGCTTGGGCTCCAAGGTGTTTCAACGGCAATGAAACAGACGAGGCCGTGAGCCACTCCCTCTGCATAATCTGTTGTAAAGTTTAACCGATGCGCCTTTTGGTTGCGGTGAACTAGCTCTTCTAAGCCTGGCTCGTAAATGGGGATTTTGCCTTGCCGCAGAGCTTCAATTTTGCCTGCATCAATATCGAGACAAATCACATGATGCCCCATCTCAGCAAGACAGGTGCCTGTGACTAATCCAACATATCCTGCACCAATAACTAGGATATTCATAAAAGCCTCACGATATGCAGTTTCCTAAAGGAAATCAGTTAATATAACCTTCTTCTTTCTAAAATTCAACACAAGGTAGATAACTGTCGCAATCAGGCTTGCTCAACCCTAAAGAGACATAGACAGCAAAGCGGCGATCGTCTTCTCGTTGTTGGTAGGAAAAACGCAGCTGCCAGGCGGAACGCAATGTTCCATAGAGGTCAACTTCAAACTCATTATACCGCGGCTCGCAGCGGCGGCTCCATCCACTGCGGGATTGTAGCTCCAGTGCCCAATTAGGATTAAACCTCCAAAAAAGATGTGCCAGAACTGTATCCCTTCGATCGGAAAGCGTCGATTTTAATAAACTTTTTTCTGACTGAAAAAAGTCCAAAACATAGTTTGTTCGATCTGCTTTACGCCAATGGTAGGGGCTGCGGTGCCGAAATTCTAGTGCCACCGCAATATTAGAGCTAATTGTCCACTCAGTCCTTATGTTGCAATGGTCAAGTTCATTATGCTGTAAATCCCAAGCGGTAGAGAGCACATGTTTCAATGTGGGTACGCTTGTAAAAGTGCTCGTGGCATAGACCTTCGGAATCGGCCTCGCCCCATGATTAGGATCAAAGAAGCATTGGGTAAATAGATCCACATTGGCCAGCCGAGTAATGTATCCATCAGCATGCTTGCGGTAGTAATTATTCAATAAACCCATCCTGGCAATTGTCACACGATACCAGCCATCTTCAATATCAAAGATATAGTGCTCATCGGGAGAGACACTCGGATTGGTAAAATGGGTGAAACGAAGGTAGGGCGTCGCGACATGCTTATCATTGCCGTCGCAATAATAGCGATGCAGGTCGGAATGGAGAGTGGCCTGAAAAAGACCCGCTGCAAGAAACTTGCTATCACGCTGTGGAGAATTGCCATATAAAATAGTAACCGCTGTTGCTTCAGGAGTAAAAGTTAGAATCTCGTTACTATAGGTACGGTAAAGATGCTGCCTAAGCTCATAGCGCGTAGAGTGGTAATCATGTACATTTGTTAAAAAGTCTGCATAGACAAAGTCTAGATAGGAAAACTTTGTCTGTACGTCATAGATAAAACCTGTCTTACCGACATTAAAAGGACGCCAGTTTGTAGCTATTGTAGGTAGCTCTTGTTTAAGCGTTTGAAAATCATTGATTCGGACGTTTGTGACAAAGTTAAGAATGCAGTTAGGTTCTTGATGGCGAATTAAGCAGCCTGTTCTCTGGCCCGTTTCCAGAACTAAGCCTTTGTCCGCATAGTCTGAAGCCATGTCTCGATCACTCAATTTGTCATAGGTGATCTTAATTAATGTGCGATCATCGTTTAATTGATGGTTATAGCAGCCCTGGAATCGATAGCGCGTGTGCGATTTGTGACTTGTGCGCGTGATGTCATGCGCCATATAACTAATCGTATTGAAGCTTAAACGATGGTCCAGTGAACGGTAACTCGTTTCGATTCCTCCACCCAATCCACTGCGTAGACGATAGTTGAGCAAACCACGCATGCGGAAATGTTCCCAAGAATATAGCTCATAGCTGATCCCAACTCGCGGCCCTTCATGTCCTCCCCAACGAAAATTATATCGGATCGGAATGTCAAAGATCGTGTCTAAGTTTGCTCGAAAAGAGGGGAGCCAGAGCAGCGACATCTGTTTGATTCGAAAGCTGACATCCTTAGCATATAGATAACGGTCGCAACTCAACCGCGCCATAGCCGTATGGATTTCCCAGTCAGGAGAGCTTCCCTCTGCTGTGGTAATATAGCCATGGACGAGAATATAGGTTCCATCACTGCAGAGCTCGATCTGTTCCGCTCCTAGATACCAAGGCGGCATCGCTAACCGTCCATTCAATATCGTGCCAGAGTGGCTGTTTAATTCATAAGTCAGCTGATCTCCAATAAATAGGTTGTTGCGAAAGTCGATGATCAGATCACCGTCGGCTTCAATGACTCCGCCTTTCCCTCCCTCTTGTCGTCGATACTCTAGATGGCGCGCTTGAATACGAATGCCCGGTGCTGTGACCACTCCACCAGAATCAGTTTTTAAAACTCCTTCACTATACGATGGGTTTTGCAAACAGAGCGTGACTCCCATGGCAGAGAGCTCTTGCTGGACTGGGTTTTTGTCGGAAGCTTCACATTCAGAATCTTTTAGAGTAAAATCTTCTTCAGCTTGCAAGCAGATTGGAATAAGGATCAAAAGGAATAACCATCTCCACCTTTTCCAAATGCTTTTCACGATCGCCACCTCAAACAGCCTCTAAGAAGTCTAATAACCTGAGTTTTGGTTTTTTTCGGCCTTTGGACTGCGTCAAAGCCCCGGGGATCAACAAATCATCAAGGGGGCCATATTGCGCTAAATATGGTCCCCTTGATGATTTTTGATCCGCGGGAACTTTCACGCTAGACCACAGGTCGAAAAAAACCAAAACTCAGGTTAATATCATAAAGGGGAGGCGAGTTTGTTGGCGACTAAAGTTTTTGAAGTTAATGGGCTGTTCGAATGAGTAGGCCCGCTAGAGCATATTTATTTTTAGGATGTCCATGCCTAATCGCATCTAACAAGACGTCGATGCCATAGGACTCCTGAGAAGCTGCAAATGTTTCTAAGGCAGAGACCAACAGGCGGCTTGTTTCAGATGGAGTCAAGCTGTGACAACAAGCACTGCCGCGCATTTCCGATGGCAGCACAGGCCGCAGGCGAATCAACTCTTCCCCTTGCTGACATTGGATCCATCCTCGCAACGCTTCGGCATAAGGCCCCTCCTCTTTTAGTTTAAAAAGGGCTAAACTGCAGTAGTTGCGAATGAGAGGCGAGCCGATCTTCTGCTGGTATTTCTCTAACAGGGCAACTGCTCTAGATGTTCTTAGCTGTTCTAATAGTTCACAAGTTTTTGGAACTAGATCGTTTTGCTGTCGCTCAAAAACCTGCGCTGCCAGCCATAAAAAATGCTCTTCTGGCAAATTAAGAGCCTTAGCCAAAGAATCTTCTCTTAAAGAAAGCGACACCTCTAAAATTGTGGCACTATCTTTAGATTGGGCGCACGCATTGGGAATAGCCCTCCAGCTCTTTAAAGCTTTTCCTGGAGAGGTAGACGGAATAAACGCCAGCTCACGTGTGTCATGAAAAAAGAGCTCTTGCAAAGGCTCCAGCGCTTTCGGATCTCGCAGCTCTAATAGAGATAAAGCTGCATTAATCCGTACGATCAGATTAGGATGGGTAATCAAGCGTCGTAAGAGCGGCTCGCTACCTGGCATAGCCGCTAAGCTGGTGATGGCAAAGAGATCTCCCCCTTGAGCCATGCTCTCAATCGCACAACGCGCCTCGTCGCGATGGCCTAAATGATAGAGCGACTGCCAGGCTGCTAATTTAACAGACGGATTGGCAGAACGGGCCATCCGTTGTAGCTGTCCAACCGACTGCTCGTCCTTAAGAGCTCCTAACGCATAGGCACACGCCTCCTGCTGCTTGATCTCACAATGGATGGCTAAAGAGCGGATTTGAGGAAGAAGGTCGTCTCTCTGAAATTTGGCCGCACTTAAAATGGTAGCCGCCCTCACATCTTGCGATGTGCTTAAAAGCAGCTTTTTCATTAAACGTATGGCATCGCGGTCTCCAATCCTTGCATAAAGTGGAGCAAAGAGCTGCTGCACTTCAACCGGCACCTTGTACATTAACGCCTCAATCTGTCCCACTGCCTGCGGATCCCCCCGTTCTGCTAATATCGCAGCGGTCTCCAAACGGATTGCAACAAATGGCGAGGCCATCCCTTTTTTTAAAGCTAACAGGGTCTCTTCATCTTGGATTCTCTTTAAAAAACTTAACGCGACCAGCTGTAGGATGGGCTGCGGGCTGCACATGGCATCAGTTAAAATATGTAGACATTTCTCTTGTAGCGAGATCCCTGTTCCAAATAGAGTTAAAAATTGGATCTCCCGGTCAGAGGATTTCCACCCCTCTTCTAAAATACATAGACCCATTCCATGAAGCAACTCTGCCTCATGAGACCCTTTAGCGGAGGCATAAGAGTAATAGAGATCAATCGCCTCGCTGGCATGGCCTGCCCGAGCCAAAAACAAAATGCGATGATATTGGTCTTGAAAGTTTTGAGAATATGGGATGGCTTCTGCTCCAAAAGGAAGCAGAAGAAACAAAATAGCTATTCTCCTAAAAAACATGATGAAACCTTTACTTCTGGCTTCAAATAGCGCCACAAGAAAATGCCAACCTGCTGAAGCATCTCGATGACTAAAGAGAGGGGCAAGCCAACGACATTATAGAAACAGCCTTCGATCTCTTTAATAATAATCCCACCTCTCCCTTGTGCCGCATAGCCTCCCGCTTTATCTTGCCAACGAATTGCAGCAGTGTAGGCCTCTAACTGCTCGTCGGATAGAGAGTGAAAACGGACACGTGTCTCTTCACATTGCGAATGCAAAAGATAGGGTGTCCGTAGCGTCACTCCTGTATATACGCTATGCCAACGGCCACTGAGCTCACGTAGATAGCGGTGCGCTTCTGCCAAATTGGATGGCTTACCATACAACTTGCCTTCGCAAAAAACAATCGTGTCAGCCGAAAGAATCACCTCATCGTCACCCAATGGAACAGCTTTCGCTTTGGCTTCCGAAAGCTCACACACATACTCTTCCGGAGATCCTCTCCATGGATGCGCCTCTTCGTCATAATGGGATGGCCGAATTTCAAAAGGATAAGAGAAATATTCGAGCAGCTCTTTTCGACGGGGAGATTGCGAAGCTAACACAAGGCGCATGAAGGTTCCTTAAGCAATAAAAAGTTGTGGGAAGATAAGCATCGAAAGATCTTTCGTGTCCAAACGCGGACAAAACATCTCAATTTGCTGGCGAATCGCTTGTGCCGACTCTTGTAACTCTTGGACTGTCAACTCGGAAATGGGCAGATAGCGTCCCAAATACTCTTTTTGATGGAACCAGACGATGACTAAGGGAGCTTCTATCGGTGAAAGTAGCTGGGCTTCACGCCAGTGAGGGCTCTGATGCAAATTCGCCCTTAGCTCTGATTGCAAAGGAGTTCCTAAAAAGAGACGAATCGTCACTTTGGAGTCTACGGCAGATGACATCTTTCTCTCCTCGTTCGTTAAGCAAATCATAGCACCTTTTGCCTACTTCGTCCATTAAGTCAATTGCACAAAATGAAAAGGGCCTTTCCCGAAGGAAAGGCCCCTATTATCTAACAGCTTTAGATCGTGCGATTAGTTAACAATCGTACTTTCTTGCTGCTCGATTGGTGTGCGGATCGAATCGGAAGAGACTTCAACGATCACACGAGCATCACCAGACTCTCTAGCACGCGCATCGATGCGGTAGGAGAGGGTCTGACGTGGTCTAAAGTTGTTGTATGGAGCAAATGTCACAGTCTGACCGCAAACTTGTCCAGGAGTATCGCCTGTGGCGCTAATTGGCTGGATTTCGTTCGGGAAGCGTACTGTTACAGCAACATTGTTATCTGCTTCAGAACCTTGGTTGACGACGCTGATGCAGTAGCTTGTCATCTCGCCAACGCAAATTGGATCTTCTGTGTCGCAGATCTGAACAGTCAGAGCTGGGCGACCTCTCCAACGAGTGGTGAACTCAGCACATGCTGTGCAGTTTTGGCAGTTAGTGACATGAACACGGTTTGTAAAGCAGCCAGGTGTGCAAGTTGTCAACGTTAAGTTGAAGTTAACTTTTTCACCAGGTCTCAGCTCACGCAATCTCCAAACCGCTTGGTTACCATTAACAGCTGCACCGTTAGCCGCAACGATCGAAGTGTTGGCCGGAGCGTTGTCTGTAACAACAACTTCTGTCAAAGGCTTGTCGCCTGGGTTGAAAACAGTGATCTGGTAGTCAGCATTTTTACCAATCTGCTGCTCTTTTGGTCCAACTTTGTTCAACTCAATGCACTCTTTGCAGCAGTCACAGCACCATTGGCAAGAGACTGGATCGGCGTTGCATGCTGTAACGACGATTGTGTTGCAAATGCGGCCACGCTTTGTTGCTGTAAAGCAGACATTGATTTTCTTGGTTTGGCATGGCTCTAATGTGCCTAAACGGAAGCAAAGTGTTCTTTGACCGCTCTGGTGCTCTAAACCATCTGGAACTTGGTCAGTAACGACGACATCTTCAGCGGCACAGCTACCATGGTTGCTGACTGTGATGTTGAAGTTAACTGGGTCGCCAGGGCAGAATTCTTGTGGTCCACACTTGGAGCAAGAAAGAATCGGCTTAGCACACAAGAGTGAGCAGAAGCGTACTGGAGAAGCTGTAGCGCAGAAGCATGTGCAGAGGTCACCTTCGCATTCGCAGCGTAGGAAAACTCTCGCATGAATGACTTGGCCTTTGCTCATGGAACCAATGTTCCATACAAGCTTGCGACCTTGTACGTCAGCTTCTGGGTTGCTCTTAAGGAATGTTACGCCTTCTGGCAAGTGTGTAGTCACAACGACATCACATACATCATCGCAAGCACAGACGTCAAACTCAAGCGGATATTGGTCGCCGAGCATGCACAAGCCTGGATTACGAGCTTTTACAGTAATGCCGTCGCGGCAGACAAGCTCGTTAGAGTGTGGGTAGCGGCAGCGTACTGGCTGTTTGCACTCAACGCACTCTGGCTCTGGAGCACATGGCGGTGGGCAGCAAGGACGTGGTTGGCAAACTGGAGCACATACTGGCTTCGGTTGGCATACTGGAGCACATGTAGGTGCGCATGTAGGAGCACATACTGGTTTTGGTTGGCAAACAGGAGCACATACTGGCGCTGGTTGACAAACTGGTCGTGGGGCAGGACAGCAGGGACGTGCTGGCTGTGGGGCACAACAGGATGGAGCCGGGCCATTAAAGTATTGCCCTTCGCCACCTACTGCCCAAAGGCACATTGCTGTGCACATAAAGAGCAACGTGGTGAAAATGCCAAGTTGTTTTTTCATTAAAGACTCCTTCAGTTAAAAGGACAAATATTTGGGTAAAGATTCGTATGGCAAGCAGAGCCACAAAACTCTTGGGTCAATCGCATGGAGACAAGGCTGTGAATAATCATAAATTTAAATTGGCTGATCGAAGTGAAAGCGTCTTTCGACATGTAGAGCCGGGAGATCATCATGGACTTCCTTACCTTCTTCTAAGACCTCTATCGGGCACGAAGGTCAAGCGTGCAATCGCGCGCTTAAGCCAAGCAAATTCAATTTTATGTTTATAAATATTAAAATCGCTTGACTGTCGGCTTCTCATCTTTTTTCTCAAAATCGAGTGAGTATTCTCTCTCTGGGTAAAACAGAGATTCCTCTCACGAATCTAACACTAGTAATTTCTTAAATAGGGCTTATCCCAGCATCCATCGTCACATCGATTGTTGCGGCAATGACCCGCCTCTTGGCAATGTCTCTCTTCATAGGGAACGTAACATTGGACAGGGCAGCAGGGCTCATAGTAGGTACTAGGATAAGGGCAACGCGGCTCATAAGCACAGTAGGTCTCTTCGCAGTTACAATTCCATCCTCCACAGCAGCTAGAAAGGAGGGGAAGCAGAACGCCAAACGAAAATAGAGCGATTAGCTGTTTCATAGTGCACCTGTTACTGTTGCCTTTTATCTTTTTGGACATCAAGCTTATTCACTATCTCACTTAGCCAGTTACCTGGCTGATCTCTTTACGGTAGAGAGAATATTTTCTCTCTACCGATGCATCAACGATGGCCATCAAACCATCCAAGCCTTTAGTAGCAGCAAGGATCTTGGTACTGTGGGCATGGGCATGGAGGGCATGGTGGAGGACATGGTCTTGCACAGCAAGGACGTGGAGGACATGGACGTGGGCTGCAAGGGCGTGGGCATGGATCGCAACATGGGTCGCGGTCGCAGCAGCAGCCTGTCAATGCCATCGCAGCTAAGCCTAATGCCATCAGCGATGAAAGTGATTTGGCGAATTTTTTCATGACAACACTCCTTTGTGTTTGTTGTGTTTGTTAAAAGTCCGAATTCGCTCGCTTTTTTGTCTTACGTCTCTCTATCTCCATTTATCGTAATCGCATCATGAGGAGTGAGCTCTTTGCGACAAAAAAAGGATTTACCTTCTGTAGATACGAATTAGCCAATAATTCTTCCAGAAGATTCTGAGCGTCTCTTGGAAATTTTTTGCACTTTTTTTGTAATGTTCTGTAAATGAATAAATTGTGAATTTGATAAAAATGAGTTTTTTTTAGAGGAAAAGAGAAGAGAGGGACCACTTTGGACTGCTTGATTCGAAAAAAGGGGTCAGTTGAAGACTTTAGAAATGAAACTAAAATTTATTTGATTGCAATAAGTAATTATTTAAAAATTTTTTTTGACTAAAATCCGAGCCTTATTTTTTAAGCTCTCAATTTTCCTGTCCAGCCTAATTTTTGCCTAAGAGTGGCATAGTAGTCATGGCTCAGTAAGTTAAGTAATTTGAAGCGTTTCTGGGAGCGACGGACAAAAAAAACTTCGCCGGTCATCAAATCAAAACGAGCCACTCCATCATAATTGATTTCGATGGGAGCATACTCGCTGATATATTGTAGCTGAATCTCTTGATGTGGCATTAAGACAATAGGACGGTTAGAAATGGTATGTGGGCTAATAGGCGTGATAACAAAGGCTTCAAGTTCTGGTGAGAGAATTGGCCCTCCTGCAGCCAAAGAGTAGGCTGTCGAGCCACTCGGAGTAGAAACAATCACCCCGTCGGCAGCAAAGGTGTTGAGATAGTTTCCATCGACATGAAGCGCAATTTCAATTAAGCTCGGATTGCGCGCTCGATGCGCAACAACCTCGTTGACTGCAAAGGTGTGCTGCTCCCGGCTTGTCCTTCCCTCCATCATCACCCGTTCTTGTATCTCATAATCCCCGTTTAACAGCTCCTGCAGGCTTGGGTAGATCTCCGTCAAGGGGATATCTGCCATAAAGCCCAAGCTGCCTAAATTAACGCCTAAAATAGGGGCTTCTAAACCGGGGTGGCGATGCACAAGCCGTAAGATCGTTCCATCCCCCCCTAACGAAATAGCCACATCGATGAGGGTGAGATCAACGGTAGAGAGAGGCTTTGCATTTAAATTTTCCGCCTCACTATCTTCCGCAATGACCTCGACTCCTCGATGAGATAAAAACTCACTGATGCCTATCGCAATGCTTCGCGACTGGCTCTTGCTCGTATTGGGAAAGAGAGCGATTTTCATATTAAAAGATCTTAGCTGCTTCTACAATGCTTTGGCCTAGCGGATGCTCAGAAAAGAGTTCTATGCCTGCCACGCAACTTAAGAGCTCCTCTTTGGTTGTATCTCCGTAGGGGATAATATCTGTGACAACAGGTTCACCATACGTTAATGTACGGGTTTTATCTAAAGCCATTAAGCGAATTTTTCCCAAAGCCTCTACGACTCTTCCACCTTTAATCCACGCTCCCTTAGAGGAGGCTGATCCGATGGCAGCAAAGAGAGAAACGGGCGTTGAAATGACTAAAGCACAGGGACAGGCGATAACTAAAAGGGATAAGGCTTCGGCAAAGCCGATGTTAAACGGGCGGCCAGCGAAAAGAGTTGATCCTGTGACCCAGCCGAAAGCCAGTAAGATCACAAAAGGAGTATAAATGCTTGCAAAGGCTTCGATAAACTGCTGTGTGACAGCTTTTCTCTCCATCGCCTCCAGTGTTACTTTTCGAATTTTAGCCATCTCACTGTTTTCAGACGAAGCAGTGACTTGCAACTCTAAGACCCCTTGCTGGTTCAGCGATCCAGCAAAGACGCGGTCGCCTTCACGCTTATCTTTAGGAAAAGGCTCGCCTGTTATTGGAGATTCGTCTACTAAAGAGTTTCCTTGTACCACAATTGCATCAAGTGGAATCATTTGAAAGGGTTTGACAATGATCACGGCTCCTTTTTTAACCGAATCAATTGAAACTTCTCCTCCCTCTTTAAGCTGCACTTGAGTGGGTAGTTGTGTCACTAGAGAGTCGAGAGCTTTGCGGCTGCGAGAGACACCGACACCTTCTAAGGCTTCAGCCAAGGTAAAGAGCAGGATGACAATTGCTCCTTCCGCGTATTCTCCCAGATAAAATGCGCCAACAACCGCGATGAGCATAAGGAGATTAATACTTTGAAAGCGAAGTTTAATAAGTGCTAAGAAGCCTTCCCAAATGGTTCGATAGCCAAATAATAGAGCAATAGCTGCTAATCCTATAGCGGCCCATAGAGGTGTTTCAACCTCTCGAATCCGCAAGAAAACTTCCAGACCAGCTATCAAAAGCGCAGTAACGCCTAGTAAGATAATTTTAGGAAACGAAAACTCTTCTGAATGATCATGTTTATCCTCTTCATGATCATGATCGCAGCATCCTACATGTTGCCCCATTGCTTCCTCGACATCTGTCATTAAACTGTAGACAATGTGCTAAAAGAGATCTTTAATTGCAAATATCTCAAGCTGGAAAAGAGCGCATACACACATAAAACAAAAAAGTTTTGATTTTACAGATCAATTATGGAATAGTCACGATTTCCAACCATTTCAAACAATCGGTTAAGATGCTAGATCAACCTTGGTTTTGGATTTTTAACTTAGTCATCACTCTGCTGCTGCTATTGGATCTTTTTGTTTTCCATCGCAAAGCACATGTCATCCATGTTAAAGAGGCCATCTGGCTAAGTGCATTTTGGATTGCTGTGGCATTGGCATTTAATGTCTATGTCTACTATTTGAGGGGAACAGAAGATGCTCTCAAATTTTTGACCGGTTACCTGGTTGAAAAATCGCTAAGTGTAGATAATCTTTTTGTCTTTGTCCTTATTTTTTCCTACTGCCATATCCCGCCCCACCTTCTCCACACCGTTCTTTTCTGGGGGGTTTTGGGAGCCATTGTGATGCGTGCCATTTTTATTCTCTGTGGCATTGCCTTGATCAACATGTTCCATTGGATCATTTATCTGTTCGGTATCTTTTTGATCTACACAGGAATCAAGCTCGCTTTGGAAAAAGATAAGAAGATTGAGCCAGAAAACAATCCTTTAATCAAGCTGTTCCAAAAATTTGTTCCTGTCACCCATGAATTTCATGGAGACCATTTTTTTATTAAGCAGGCTGGCCGCTATGTCGCAACGCCGCTATTTATCGCGTTATTAGCTGTTGAGATTACAGATGTTATTTTTGCGGTTGATTCGATCCCAGCGATCATTGGAATCACAAACGATCCTTTTATTGTCTATACATCCAATATTTTAGCAATTTTAGGATTGCGCTCGCTCTATTTTGCTTTAGCCCACATCATCACGCGATTCCATTATCTAAATTATGGCTTAGCTGCTATTTTGATTTTTATTGGCGTGAAGATGCTTCTTGCTGGCTATTTCCATATTCCTATTGGAATCTCTTTGGGAGTCATTGCAGCTATTTTGGCTATTTCTGTGATTGCTTCGCTACTGGATCCAAAAGAGGAAACTAAGGTTCACTGAGTGAATTTTTTGGAGTGCGGCGACAAGTCCTTGCAGATGCGCTTTTTTTACACTCTTTCAAAAGTCAAGAAAAAGATGTGTCAATCTGCCAGGACAAGTCGCTGCACTCTATCTATTTCTTAGCTTCCTGCTGGAGTTTAAGCAATCACTTTTGCCACGAGATCGTAGCCGGCATGGCCGGTAATTTCTACCGTATGCCATTCACCAAAAGCTTTAACACGATGTTGCCCCTCGTTGATTAGCACTTCTCCATCGATATCTGGGCACTGGCCAGCATGGCGAGCGCGAAGGAGAAGCTGCGTTTCAGGATGGTAGCCTTCGACAATCACACGAATTTTTTGTCCAACACGTCTTTGCAAGAGATTATCAACCACACGTTGTTGCGCCTTGACTAGCTTTTTAAAACGTTTTTCTTTGATGTCGTCTGAAATTTGGTCTGGCAGAGTAGCCGCATGACTACCTGGCTCTTTAGAGAACTTAAAGATTCCAACTTGATCAAGAGAAAACTCTTTAACAAAGGCAACCAACTCCTCAAATTGTGCATCAGTTTCGCCTGGAAAGCCGACAATCAAGCTGGTGCGAATGGCAATTTGAGGAATCTCTTTACGTAATTTAGCGATGATGTCACAAATTTGATTCTTAGAAGTAGCTCTGCGCATACTCTTAAGAAGAGTATCATTAATATGCTGAATAGGCATATCTAGGTATGGGCAGATGCGAGAGTCACTTTTCATCAAGGCGATCAGCTCGTCGCTAATTTCATCTGGATAGAGATAGAGAAGGCGCAGCCAATAGTCGCCTGGCTCTTTTAGAATCTCCTGTAGCAGGGCAATCAATCCTTCAGTACGTTTATACCCGATATCTTTACCCCAGTCGCCAAGATCTTGAGCGATTAGAATAATCTCTTTAGCACCGCCTTGACGCAAGATTTTAAACTCTTTCAAGATCTGTTCAATCGACTTGCTCTTTAATGGGCCTTTAATATCTGGGATAATGCAATAGGCACAGCGTTTACGGCAGCCTTCTGCAATTTTAAGAAACGCATAGTGGCGTGGCGTTGAAACTTGCCTTGGAACTTCTCCCACCTCTAGATAGCTTCTAGCCTGTGTGACACCCTCGCCCTGCACTTCGCTCTCTACCGCTTGTAAGATCTTTTCAACGTCGCCGGAGCCGAGGAGATAGTCGACAGAGGGGTGGTGCTCTTTAATTTCAGCGCTATGCGACTGCACCATGCAGCCTGCAACAATCACTTTGGCGGCTTTTTTACGCGTGTCAAGAGCCATTCCAATAGTATCTAAGGACTCTTGGCGAGAAGCTTGAAGAAATCCACAGGTGTTGATAACAATGTAGTCTGCTTGAGGTAGCTCGGGTGCCACTTCATAGCCATTACGCAGCAGAACACCAAGCATGACTTCTGTATCGACAAGGTTTCTAGGGCAGCCTAAGCTGATGAAATAGACTTTATTACCTCGGATATCAAAGCGAGGGCTTTGACCGGTAGGTTCATTTTTTTTGCTGACAGCAGCCGCGTTAACCGGCTGCTGCTCTTCTTCACGGTAAATAGATAAAGGCATAGTTCCTTAAGAGTAGAATTAAATGCAGCAAGTATACCTTATTTGCCTTAATTCAGAACACCCAAACTTGATCTTTTATTTAAATAGCCTCTACAATTTTGCCGTATTGTAGAATGGTATTCACTCCCTCTAGAGTAATATCATCAATTCCACACAAAATATGTTCATCGTAGATCACCAATCCCTGATCCGTTAGCACTTTGTCCAGATACTCATTTTTTGTCTCGAAGTACAAGGTTCTGAGTCGCTTAATCTCATTTTCAATAATTTGTTCATCTGTTAGTTGATTAATACAACGCGGTTGTTTCACACCTTGAATTTTTAAAAGCTCCCGTTTTGGACCCACTAAATTTGCAGCCTCTTTAGGATCACGCCAATCCTTAAGAGAGGAGTTAACTTTTTCGAGCTCTTTTGCAAGCAGCGTTGCTTGGCTTTCGGTTAAATGACATTCCGCATGCTCTCGCAATATTTTAATCAGATCAGCGCTTTTTTGGTTCCAATTCTCTTTAAATTTGGCATGCATACGTGCTGGTAGAGTCGAAAGTTTTCTTAAAAACGCCTTACAAACAGCATCTCCTTGGCCATAATTAGCGTTTTTACCCATCTCTTCGCAAGGATCTTGCTCATCTAACCCAGCAGACAAAGTGCAACGAATATTTGCTAGTTGGAGTACTTTAAGATAATAGTTTTCTATATGCGGAGTCTGACCGGGTAGTTGACCAGTACCGTGTAAACGCTCATTCACTAGCTCTTTAACAATCTCACTCTTAATCTCTTCAAACCAGTGGCGAACAAGGTCTGAAATCGGTGTGTTTTCTCCTATAT
>CAZZJE010000002.1:32070-32986 GCA_964654295.1 uncultured bacterium
CAATAGAGAGATTATGTTGAAACGCGTAGACTTCAAAGGCATCACTCTTCCAGCGCTTTCCGCACTCGCCTGCTCCAACAGCTAAGTTGATCAGGTGAGGAGTCACTAAATCAGGGTCTGTCTGGCTTTGCATATGTTTGATGACATGCGTCAATACAGCCGTTAACTCTTCATAAAAACGCTTACGTTTAGGCTCTTCTTTAGGTATTCCTTCATAAGACTGTGTAAGGCGAATATTATTTAGTAATTTCTCAAGGTTTTTGCGCAACTTATCCTTTGTTGTAGAATAGCCGCCATCTCTTTTGAGAGACAACGGGTCGCAATAGCCTGGTTTGGTTGGGTCATTAAAGTTAATGGCATCGAAGAGTGTGAGAAGGGAATCTAATTGAACGTTTGGCAAAGCATCTAAAGCCGTTAATGAAGGCAGCCCAATTGCTTTAACTGTCGATAGAGCTTGTGTGTTGAATCGAGTCTTCTCTTCATTTTTCAAATACAACTCAATCGCCTTATAGTGCGTTTCGACGGAATTTTCGTCCCAGTAGGGAACAACCACTTTATGCAAGTCTGTAAATTTAAATTTAATGGAACCTTCATGTTGAAGCACTATCTGGAGAGCCGTCTCTTTAGTTAACCCTGTTTCTAAAAACTTAAATGTAATGGAATTTTCAGTCTGATTGAGAACAACCCCTCCCCCTACCCTTTCATCCAAGTCCATAAACTCAATGAAATTTTGGTAGGGAACAACCACTTCCTGCAAGCCTGCAAATTCATCCTCAAAAGATAATTTATATTCCAAATTATCGGTCAATTCGATTTTAAGGTTGTTTAGGCCCATAAACCTGTTAAAATTAAATTTAAGGCTATTCCGTTCGAAAACAATCCCTTCATTCAAGTCCATAAATTCAATGAAATTCTG
>CAZZJE010000003.1:0-29735 GCA_964654295.1 uncultured bacterium
AAATTTTCTCTGCGTAACTTGAATTTTGCAATTACCTCTAAAGCCTACGCTACATTTAAACGGTTATGCCGCTGCAGCCCCTGTTTCTGCTAGCTTGACATCTTTTAAATGTGTTGCTATTAACTGTTGCCTCTTTTCGCTCTTTGTGACGTCTACAACCTTTTTGACAGAACTTAACGGCACTTCTGCTGGTTGATTCAATCCTAGTTTCGATTTAATTGTGTCTAACACAGAGGTGGCAACAGCGGAGGTGATCTCTCTCGCTTTAGTTGCAGCCATATTTTCTATTTTGCCTTGCAGCTGTTTTGGTTCTAACATTAAAACAGGAGCTTTATCTTTGATGAAGCCATTTAATAATTTACAGATCACATCAATATTGCCAAACGCCACGGCAAAATTGTGAATTGGCTTTGGAATCGATAATGTATACGTATTAAGATTCATCAACATGGACATTCCTAGCTCGCCTGCTTTAGCAGCACCAAGGTAGGTAATTTCATTACGTAGTAAAGGCGGCAAAACCTTAAACATTTTTTTGCTGATGATTTTTTCAGATTGCTGCAAATCGGATGTGCCCCATTTGGTCCGCATCTCTTCCATGACAAAATAGAATAGTTGCTTAATCTGCTCAGAAACTGAATTAGGTTTTGCTGAATAGCGACCAATACAATTACGGACGATTGCCTCATCTTGCTGTCCTAAGCATAAGAGTTGAAGAGCAAGCTCTGCACTATCACTTAAACGATCGGGTTGCATATTTAGATCCTTAGTTGAATTTTTATGAAACAAATTTTGATTTTATTCCTCAATTTTATTTTTTTAATTAAGGTTGTTTGGTTTTTTTAATAATATAAAATCATTAACGAGCTTCATTCTAATGTTGCAAATCGATTAAAAATGGGTATGATTATGGAATGGAGCATAGAAGATGAGTGGAGAGAGGCATAGTCCAGAACTAAAAGCACAACGCTTAGCAACGCATCTTGTCGAGCGTTTAGTTGAAGCGGGTTATATCGCCTATTTTGCAGGAGGCTGGGTAAGAGATTATCTCTTGCACCACCCCTCATCAGACATCGATATAGCGACTAATGCCCCTATTGAAAAAATTTTAGCTCTTTTCCCCCATACCATTAAGGTTGGACTAGCCTTTGGAGTCGTGATTGTTCCCTTAGAAGGCATGCAGTTTGAAGTCTCTACTTTTCGGAGAGATCTTCTCTATACCAATGGACGTAAACCTGAGAAAATTGAATTTTCGACTCCAGAAGAAGATGCCAAGCGGCGTGATTTCACGATCAATGGCATGTTTTACGATCCAATCCAGCATGTCATTTACGATTATGTCCATGGGAAAGAAGATTTAGCCCGACGGGTCATTCGAACAATTGGCGATCCTTATGAACGCTTTCAAGAGGATCGTTTAAGGATGATAAGGGCTGTTCGATTTGCCTCTCGATTTGATTTTAGAATGGATTCAGAAACTCAAGAAGCAATTATTGCTAATGCCGATACTCTCTTTCCTGCTGTAGCTGTGGAGAGAGTCTGGCAAGAGTTTAAAAAAATGGCGCAATATCGATTATTTGACCGCGCAATCATTGATATGCATCGTTTAGGCCTGCTTTCTGTCATTTTTCCTTCTCTGCAAAAGGTGCATTTAAATGTGATTAAAGAGCGAGTAACCCCTTTCGCTCACTACCCCAAGAGCACTTCTCCGCTTTTTTATTTACTCTCTCTCTTTCCCGATGCCTCGCTAGAAGAATTATTGGAGATTGGAGAACTGATGAAGATGAGTAACAGCGAAACTAATATCATTGAGCTCTTCTATCGAATAAGGCTCCTGGTGCAAGCAGAAAGTCAGGAGCGGGCGGTTCCAACCGACTATGAATGGGCCGTCTATTATGCCAAAAAGGAGGGGTGGAGGGCGATTGAAGTCATCGCAGCACAGCAGGCTCCTCATCAGAGGCAATTATTCTTACAGCAGCATCAAGAGCGCTTTGATCGATTACAATCGCATATCCATCGTATTAAACACAAACAACCCCTTGTCACAGCAGCTCACTTGCAGCAGCGAGGAATTGCTCCCGGAATTATCATGGGACAGCTACTTAAAGAGGCTGATCGGTTAGCTATTCTTTACAATTGTGAGGAAGCTGAAGAGGTAATATCTGAATTAAAGAAGCTTCCTCAATGGCCATGCGATCTAAAGGAGCCGCCATGTCGCGTGCATTAACGAGCGCTCAGCACCCTTTAATCAAACATTGGGTCCGTTTGCGTGAACAGCGTCATTACCGAAGAGAATGCGGCTCGCTTCTGTTAGTCGGTTCTTCCTTAGTCTTTGAGGCAGCTCAGCACCTTTCGATTCAATCGCTCATTTTATTAGAAGAAGATTCCATTGCTTCGCAAATTACGAGCCGAGAGACCTTTTATTTGACTCCAGCTTTAATGAAAAAAGTAGCCGGAACAGAATCTTTTCAAGGCGCAATAGCCGAGGTCCCCTTACCTCAATTTGATCCTCTAACAGATTGCCAAGCCATCATTGTATGTGACCGTGTCTCAGATCCGGGAAATTTGGGAACCTTATTAAGAACCGCTTTGGCTTTTGGATGGCAGGGAGCGTTTTTGCTTCCTGGCTGCTGCGATCCATTGAATGATAAGGTATTACGTTCAGCCAGGGGAGCACCCCTACGTTTGCCTATTCAGGAGGGAGATTGGGAAGAGCTCGAAGAGATTATCCAAAAGAATCAAATGCAGCCTCTAGTTGCAGATCTACACGGCATCTCCAGCCATGAAATCGTACCTCCACAGCGACTCGCGCTTTTTTTAGGAAATGAAGCGCATGGGGTGTCCGAGAGGGCGAGGGCTCTTTGCTCTCCAGTTTCTATTCCTATGCATGGAGAGATGGAGTCTTTAAACGTGGCTGTGGCAGGAGGAATTTTAATGTATATTCTGCAGCCGAACAGGCCAGAAAAAGGATAAATAGAGATGAGCGACTCAGACCAAGAGCCAAAACCTTATACTCCGCGTTGGATCTCTTGTCCAATTGAAGAATCACTGCTTGGTGAAGATCGCAAACATAGCCGACAGGAACGCAAGCGCTTATCGGCAAAAGATCGCTCTAAATATAAGAAAAGCGATCAAGATCAGCGTGAAAAGTTAAGGCGCGAGAAAGAAGATAGAGAGGGAGAGGCGCCAGGAGAGCGTGGAAGAGTCTTATCGATTCAAGCGGATGAGGTGCTCGTTGCCCCTGAGAGCGGTGAAAAGCTCATGTGCACCATAAGGGGTGTATTAAAGAAAGAGAAGCAGCGCCTTAAAAACTTGGTCATTGTTGGAGATTTCGTTCGTTTTCAACGTGAAGGCAATGAAGGCGTTGTGATAGGTGTAGAGCCGCGAAAGTCAGTCTTATCTCGGGCCGAAACGCTCTCGCATCGAAAAGAGCATCTAATAGCAGCTAATGTCGAGCAGGTGATTATTACAATGGCGATTGTAAATCCAAGGCTGCGTCCTACGTTAATTGATCGCTATCTGATTGCTGCCGATAAGGGTGACATGCGCCCCTTGATTGTCATCAATAAAATTGACCAGCTTCAAGATCCAAACTACTCTGAATTTGAGCGTGAAGTGGAGAAAGAGATCTTAGAAGAGTGCCAGAGAGCCTATGCCATTGCGAAGATTCCATTGCTGACTGTCAGCGCAGCCACGGGAGAGGGCCTCAATGCCTTAGAAGAGGCGATGAAAGCCTATACATCCGTTTTTTCTGGACCTTCAGGTGTTGGCAAATCCTCTCTGATTAATGCTGTCTCTGGCATGGAGTTAAAGGTCGGTGAGGGGGCAGGCAAGCGTAGAAAGGGGCTACATACCACAACGACCGCACAGCTGCTGCCTTTAAAACATGGGGGCTGGTGTGTCGACACACCGGGGATTAAAAGTTTTGGTTTGTGGGAATTAGAGAAGGAGGAGATCGCCTTTTATTTTCCAGAGATGCAGCAATACGCTCCTGAATGTCGTTATCCCAACTGCACCCATTCCCATGAAGAGCAGTGTGCAGTAAAGGATGCCGTCGAAAAAGAGCTCATTTCCCCCCTAAGATATGAATCCTATCTTGCGTTATTAGCTGAAGCGGAACAGGAGCATAAGCGGCGCTGAAAAGATTCTCCTATAATCAATTACGTAATTATGGTAATATGTAATAAAAGGAGACCATTATGAAACATGAAAACATTACACTTTCATTTCCATCAGATTTAAAAGCTTTGCTCTATCAGCGTGTATCTAACCGAGGAGTCAGCAAATTTGTGGCTGAAGCAGTTAGGAAAAGTTTGGAGGAATACGAGCGAGAAAAAGAGCTTAAGCTTGAAAAGGAATATAAGGCTTTAATGAAAGATGCGAGTTATAAAGAAGTAAAGGAAGATTGGAAAGATAGTGATCAAGAGATGGCGGATTGGGAATGGTAAAAGATTATCCAAAGCAAGGAGATGTGTTTTTCGTAGATTTAGATCCAACTGTTGGAGCTGAAATCAAGAAAAAAAGGCCGTGTGTTATTGTATCAAACAATACTCAAAACAAATTTGATTCCAATGTCATTGTCGTGCCAATCACAAGTACCATTAAGCTTAATGCCTCTATTACTCCTAGAGTGAAAATCAAAGAAAAAGAGGGATGTGCTGTTTGTCCGCAGATTAGATCGATTGATAAACAGCGGCTGCTTTCTAAGGTAAGCCATTTAACATCTTCTGAATTACAAGAAATCAAGAAAGCATTAATCCTGATCCTCGATTTATAGAGGAAAAAATTAACAACTCAAATTATGAACTTAGATGCTTTCTATATTATCCTCATAAATTTGATCTGCTTCTAAAGGTTCTAATGAAGGTGCTAACTTATTTGTGTCCTTTATAGATTCTAAAATGTTTAACCAATATTGTTCATTTTGATCATCATGCATATAAAAATAAATAGTCCTTAATAAGCTTACAGCATCTACATACAGATAATTGGATATTGATTCCTTCAAATATACAATTGCCTCGTGGTAAGAAATAGGTGGAGAACCTGGGCAACTACAGCATCCTGCTAGTCCAATTAGAAGTTCAGGCGGTCTTATTCCCTCTTTTTGTGCTATTTCAAGAGCCTTTTTAAATGACTCAAAACGTTTATCATAATTTAGGACGATATCAAAGGCTAAACCAAGAAAAGCCTCATAACGCCATGTGGAGTACCATCGCTCTGGGAATTTTTCACGAATTTTCAAAAGCAACTCAACTCCATAGCTTTGGACTTCATCATTCCAATCTTTATTAAAGATCAGTTGATATGCTAGTCTTATAGCATTTTCAAATGATTGATGTTTTAGAGCTTCATCAAAAGAGATGGATTTTAAATCTTCCCATTTTCTTTCAGAAATTGTTTTTTTTAAATATATCATTTAGTAACTATCCAAGCATTTTTTAAAAATGTTTCGCCTGTTTCAATGTAATGTTCGAAATGAGCTTCAATTTCTACTCCTTTATATTTTGCGACGTGCACTTTTTTGTGGATTAATGGATTTAATTTTGAGTTTGCACTTGGATATGGTAAAGGACCTCTAAATAAATATTGTGGATCAATTATATTTATTTCTTCGAGTAATTTAATAACTTGCTCAAAATCTTTATCAAGATTTCCTGTTAATTTTACAACTTTATCCCAACAATGTTTTGGCTGCATCACATGAGGCTTAACATTCGGACTTTTCCATAGAATTTTATTTGTTGATTTTGCTTCTACCAGTACAGCAATACGCTTACAAGCATAATCTAAACTTTGTTGAAGAATTTTTGTTTGAGAACCTTTAGCCGTTGTACAGCATTCTAGCGTTAGCATCACATTGGCTTGGCGAAGTTTATGGTAATTTTTTAAAGCTTTAACACCAACAATAGGAGCAAAGACTTCTGTGCCATACCTTCCAACAATGTACCCTACCTTATAACCTTGAGTCCTATTATCAAATTTATCCCAATTATCTATAGTTTCCCTTAGCTCTGGAATGACATAACAACTGCAATTAACAAAACCTTCTCTTTTTATTACCTTAATTACCTCACATGCGTTTAAAGCAACTTGTACTGCAGCAGCATATCTAGCAATTTCTAGCTCTTGAAGGGTAGCATTAGGCTTTATTTGAGGAAAATATACAGACCATAAACCATGAGAAATTCCTCTGAGAGAATCAAATATTGATGGCACAAAGTCTATAAATGCATCTGCACTGCCTACTGCAACTCCGCTTGTATATCCAATAATCTTTTCCCAATCATTCATGGATAAAATTTTTAGATAATACTCTTCCTCATCGTCTAATCCTTTAGAATAGAATCTATTTACTTCTTTACTTTTGCGATATTTTTTGGCTAGATAGTAATTTTCTAAAGCGTTTTCTGGCTGATTCAATTCAAAATATGCTAATGCTTTTTCAATGTAAGCTTCTTCACAAGTGCTATCAAGTTCAATAACTTTATTAAATGATTTTATGGCCTCTTCGTATAAAAGGTTTTGACTAAATTCAATACCTTCAATTAAATAATTGTTAATCTTTACCCAATTTTTCCTGTTATTAATGTGTGAAAGATCATTAGTGCCTTTTAATTGTTCGAAATGATGGTCATAGGATAGATCAGTGTTTCCATTTATCTTATGATAGGATTTAAGATTAAAATTTTCTGAGCCATCGTTTAAGCTTTTAGGGAAATGATCTAGGCATCCAGAGAAACTTGAATTATGGTTAAGAATATATCTCGGAAAATTATTATAACTTGTGCCATATGCTTCTATAAAATCTTGTAATCGTTTTCTGTAAGCATCAAATGACTCTTTAAAGTTTTCGTTATTTCTTAAATTAAACTCGTTTTCTATAAATGTTATTTCTTCTGAAATAAAATTTGAGGGATGTTGAGATATACAATCTTCATATAAATTCATGAAGAGAGCAGCCAAAACCAACCTTATTTCGTCTAAATCTCTTGAAACTTGTTTAAATTGATATTCCGATTTTTTTTGAAAAAAATTTTCTACATGTTGAAAAGCATATTCATAATCTGTATAGAGAAAATTTTTGTTCATTAATCCAATAGTTAAACCATGCATGCTAAAAGGAAATTCATATTGCAGCTCAAATAATTCGCTAGACAGAGTGTCTTTTTCATAAAGCTTATAGAGAACCTCGTTTTCTTTTAGGGCTCTGTTGATCAAATGGTAAGCCGTCTCATTTATTAAACGCGCTTTTTTACTTACCTCTGGCCAATAGCAACTACATTTGTTATTGCTAAAAAGATAATTTAAATAGTTAATTAAATTTCCATAAAATATGGAGTTTATATTGTCAAAATAGCCGCTGTAAATCGCAAGATTTGAACATCTTTTCCATGTTGGTAGCCATTTAAAAGAACATTGGAATTCTTCATCTTCGTCGTTTACGTATGAATAATAACAATCTGACCCTCGACAGTTGCAATACCAAAAGACAGTTTTAACGTCTTCGCCTTCTACTTCATATATTCTTGTGGCGACGTCATGGCAATTACTGCAATCCATATGAAAGCAAAGATTATTTTTATCATTGCAATGAGGAAAAAGTGCTAAGAATTCGCTTTTTCTTAGAAACTCTGGCACACGCATTAAAGAGTGTTCTTTGCAGTAATGCGGTGAAGCAACATCTCTGGACATGGGATCGGAACTTAAGGAGATGTGTACTGCATTCAGAGGTTGACAAATGCTAAAAATACAAAGAATAATCCAAAATAAATTTTTCATGTTGACTCCCTTCTAAAATGATTTTTCGTGCATTTTGTATTAAAAAATAATTGAAAAAACATTAAAAATAATTTTTACACTAAAAATGAATGTAAATGATTAATTTATAACAATTTTGGTGTTTAGGGAAATTAGCAATGAGATTGCAGTTTGATTTGAGGAGAATGTTGAAAATTTAACGTCTTTTATACGTCTTTAAATACCCTCAAAAAGTCATTGGGTCAATCCGGCCTTTAAGAGGAAATAATAAAATAATAAGATTAATTTTTAAATTCTACCTATTTTGTTAACAAGGAGAGCTTGGCACGCTTGTTGAAGAGCTTTTATAAATCAGTTGGCTTCTGAAGCATTAGCTTTCAGTCTCATCAATCTTTTCCAGACGTTCTTCAAAGATCTTTTGGTAGTCGGCTGCGGAGCGGCCTGAAGGGGTAGGCTTCTTTTTCTTCTTGGTTTTGATCGCTTTTTTCGGCTTCATAGGTTGGGCAGCTTTTTGCTTCTCTTGTAGCTCTTGGTCGGCTACGACCATGGTTTCAAATGTTCGTAGATAATAATCAAATTCAGATTCGGGCTTGATAGCAGGCAAGAGGGCCGGTGCTTGGGTAACTTCTGTTAAATTTAAAGTCGCTGACAGCGTCTTTTTAGCAGGGCGTAGTAACTTTTTCGTACGCCTTTCCAAGCTTTTTAAAAAAGTTTCAACTCCCTCCGTACGGGCTGAGAGGTTACGCGCCCTCCATGCAAGACGCTTATCCGACGTTACGACAACAATCTGATTAGGATTTCGCTGAAACTTTAGATGCTGCAGAATCCACTCGTCGGCTGTTTCACCGGAATCGGTATAGAGTATCTCTAAGTTGGAGTAGTGGGTGCGATTAATGTCCCCAGGCAATGTGTTGCCATCAAAAATGAGTGTGGCTGTCAAGCCCAGCGTATCCACATAATGACTGATCTCTTCAATAATTTGCCGCCGCTCTTCCGTGATGTTTTTAGCATAGCCATGGCAGAGACGAAAAAGAAGATTGTATCCGTCAATATAGTAGTGCATGACGGACCTCTTCTGTTACAGCGCTTCTAATGTCGGAATGAGCTTTTCAAAAGCTTTATAGCGGTGAGAAATGCGGTTTTTAACACTCTCTTCTAGTTCTGCAAAGCTTTTATCATAGTCATGTTTGACAAAGAGAGGATCATAGCCGAAGCCACTGTTGCCACGCTCTTCTAAGAGCAAAAAGCCTTCACATGTCCCTAAAACGCAGCGTTTCAATCCATTTGGCCCAGCCAAAGCTAGGCTGCATTGGAAATAGGCTTGTCTCTGTTCAAGGTCGGAAATACCTTGCAACTGCTCTAAGATCTTTTTACGGTTGTCCGCATCGGTTGCTTGCTCGCCCGCATAGCGGTGAGAATAGATGCCAGGGGCGCCTTGTAGGGCTGGGACGACGAGACCTGAATCATCGGCTAGCACCCAACAGTTAAGCTCTTGGGCGGCATGAAGGGCTTTTAGTGTGGCATTTTCTTCGAAAGTACTACCTACCTCTTTAGGAGGTTGGTAGTTGGGAAAATTGATAATGGAGAGCCAGTCGACTTTGGCGATGTTTTTGCCAATCAAACGAAGTTCACGCAGTTTGTGCAAATTTCTTGTGGCAATCACAATTTCGAGCATGGCTCTCCTAGAGTCTTAAGATAACTGATAGGTCCCGAGGCTAAGGATGCGATATTCATCATCCCGAAAGCGAAAGGTATCGCCAACTTTAGCACCTAGCATGGCTTGGGCTAACTTTGATTGGAATGATAAGACATTGGCATCTGTTTTAGCGTCCCATGGGCCTAAAATCGTATAGGCTGTCCGCTGCTGTGTCGTAACATTTTCAATTTCAACGTGCGATCCAATTCCAACTTCATCATTGGAAAGATCATCTTTTGTAATGATGCGCGCACGATTCAGCTGGTCAGAAAGACGTTTGAGTTCCGATTGTAAGTGTGAACGCTTTTCGAGTGCAAACTTGTATTCAGAATTCTCTCGCAAGTCTCCAAGTGCCCGAGCCGCTTCTACTTCACGGGCATTTTCAACCATCTCAACAGTTCCAATTTGACGAATTCGCTCTTGAGTTAAACGATAGCCCTCTTCCGTTGTCCAGATGATGTTGCTTTCAAAGCCACCGGAGCGCTTTTTCTTCTGCCCAGCTAAGGAAGGGTGAACCACCTCAGCTAGCGAACGTAAAATCTTGATGTCGTGGTCGCTTAGTGTTTGGCATTTGGAGATCAGAAGTAGAAACTCCTGAATAAATTGCAGATCAGTTCCTTCTAAGATGGCTCGAACGACAGCGTAGCGCTTGCCCGATAGAATGAGATACATCTTTTTGATTAACTCACGCCACTCAATTTGATTCTCTAAAGCACTGTAGAGGATTAAAAAGGATTCAAAGAAGCTGCAGATATGCTCCTTACCTCTAAAAGGCACCTTCTCATTAGATTTGCTAATCAACTTCTGGAAATACCAGACGAATAGCTCAGGAGCCAGTGTTGGAGTATTAAGCAGCTCCACCAGGCGCTTTTCTAAATGCGGGGCACTCTCTTGGTTGCTGACAAGCTCTTTGAAGATATAATCTCTTAGAGGGCTCTGCTGCACGCTAAAGAGCAGGTTGAGGAAAAGAGGAATCCAATCATTCCGATGGTCGCGAACAGCTGTCAACGCTCGTTTTTTCAATGCTAACACTTCAATTGCATTGATGACCTGTTCTGGATGCTCAATCTCCTGGATTAGCTCTTCAACACTCACTCCCTTCGGCTTGTAATTGAATTGCGCTTCCAAAAAGAGGTGAATCTGCAGACGCTGCTCTTGCTTGACCTCTTCGTTGGCGAGAAGTTCGATCATCTTATGCTGAAGAGAGCTTTTGATATGCTCATGTTTCAACAGGTGGGGCATGTCGCGAACGAGAGTGTAGGCTCGCTGAATGACTTCATTGGTGTCTGAAGGGTTAAGGAGGGCTTTATGGAGGCGCTCTTCTGGAGAAATCTCTTTTTGTCGCACACGGAAAGGCTCTTTTAAAGATCCAGGAGTTTCGATCATTGGATCTTTTTTGACCTTATTGCGGGTCCATTGCCACCATTTTGTCCAATCTTTTTCTGGAATGACTAGCTCGCACAGCTCGTCTTTTAGTTCAGCTGCATTACGCGGGCCTAAATCACGTAAGAGAATTTTTAGAACTTCAACGGGATCTTTACGAGCATATTCTTCTAAGTCATCAGGATCGGCAAAGCGGCGGGCGTAAAAATGTTGAGAGTCTAAGGGGGTGAGAGTGCGGAAGGCATTAGCAAAGGTCAGGTGTCTACGACCGCTGACAGATTCAAATTCGACGGCTAGCTGTTCACGGACAGGCGAAACCTCTACAATTTCACCAGTGCCCCATCCACCCGAATGATAGACGTAGTTGCCTACCTTCATATGGGCTAACAGGTCGTAGTTGCGTAGCGATCCTTGAAAGTGTTCGCGGTTACGCAAACCGACGAGACGCAGCCGCTCATCAAAATGAGGGTCGCTGCCATAGCGCTCTTTGAGAGCTTGAAACGCTGTTTCTGCTAAAACAGATGAATTTGTTGTTTGAATATCAATAATTAGACGCAGGACGCGGTAGCTCTCTTCTGGATCTTGAATTAGACGCCAGAGCAGCAGCCCAGTTTCAGCAAATTTTCCAAAAGGAATACTAAAATCTGATCCGCGGATTGCCTCTAAAATTTGAGCAAATTCATCGGCATCAACAGAGTCGCTCGTGCAGTATTCTTCCCAAAGCTGCAAAAGTTTGGAAAAGTCGCGATTTGTAATCTGTGTTTTAATCTCTTCGAGATAACTCATTCCTTCCACCCTTAAAGTTATACGGGGAACTTGCGACAATTCAATTAGGGAGGTGAAAAGATAGAGCCAACTGGATGCAATAAGTGGAGAAATTGTTTTCTCAGCACACATACCAGACTGTTTCTACGTGCTTTTTCTCCCTTGTTCCGGAGGGGTCCCCGCACCTGGGGATTATAAGAGCAATTCCTTTTTCTTGCAATTTGTAAGAGCATGAAGGAGAAAAGGCAATAGAGACAGGGTGAGTAGAAAAAGCCATTCTTGAGCTTGATTGGGTATATCTTGAAAGGATAAGATAGAATTAAAACCGCAAAAAAAAGAGATGAGAGGAGAATCATGAGTGGACAGCTACTGATTTTAATGCGACATGGCGAATCTCTTTGGAATCTTCAAAATGTATTTACTGGATGGGTCGATGTCCCCCTCTCATCTAAAGGGATAGATGAAGCATTAGCGGGCGGAGATGTGATCGCAGATATTCCTATTGATGTCTGTTTTACTTCGACTCTTATTAGAGCTCAAATGACCTTAATGTTAGCGATGAGCCGGCATCGATCTAAAAAGGTGCCTGTCATGATGCATGTGGGTGAAGGAAAGTTGGACGAGTGGGGAAAGATTTACAGTGCTGAAGCTGAGGCGACTGTTATTCCTGTCTATACTTCGTGGCATTTGAATGAGCGCATGTATGGAGAGCTTCAGGGCTGCAATAAAGCTGAAACGGCTGAAAAGTTTGGCGCCGACCAGGTAAAAATTTGGCGCCGCAGCTATAATGTGCCGCCTCCCAGTGGAGAGAGCTTGGAAATGACCGCAAAGCGAACACTGCCCTATTTTAATGAAGAGATTAAACCCTCTATTGAACGTGGAAAAAATGTCTTAATTGCAGCGCATGGTAATTCCCTTCGCTCGATTGTGATGTCGTTAGATAATTTGACCGAAGATCAGGTATTGGCTCTAGAAATTCCAACGGGGCAGCCGATTTTTTACACCTATAGAAATGGACGTTTTGAGCGTCTTCAGGAACCATTGCATGCCCACAGACATCTATCTAGATAATAGTACAACCAGCCGGCCTTCGCCACTCGCTGTCAGCCGCATGCTTCCTTTTTTGAGTGAGCAGTGGGGGGTGCCGACGCAGCCGCATCGCATGGGTCAGGAATTGCTGAGTCCTATGGAAGAGGCCTATCGAGAGATTTATACTCTTGTTGGAGCGCACGAAGAAGACGAAGTGATCATGACCTCTTCGGGAGCCGAAGCTTGCAACCATGTGATCTCTTCTGTCTATCAAGACGTGACGCTACCGACGGGAAAAAACCACTATATTGTTTGCCATACAGACGAAGCGCCTAGTTTACTGGCAGTTGGACGTTTGGAGCAGATGGGCTGTGTTGGTAAAATGGTTGACCCTTTGCAAGGAGGCATTGTCTCGCGAGATCTTCTTGCAGAGTCAATTACACCACGTACGGCATTAATTTCTCTTTCATGGGCGAATGGGTTAACAGGGGTGATTCAACCTGTTCAAGAGATTGCTGCGCTATGCCAGGAGCGAGGAATTTTATTTCATCTTGATGCAACACATGTTTTAGGAAGGCTCTATTATGATTTAGATGAGATAGGTGCACATTTTATCTCTTTTAATGGCGATCAAATTCACGCTCCCAAAGGAACGGGAGGGCTCTATGTGCGGCGGGGAGTGAAGCTCTCGCCATTTATTGTAGGAGGCTTAGAGCAGAATGGCAAGCGGGCAGGCACGTTGAATGTTCCAGGTCTTATTGCATTGGGAGCAGCGGCTAAAGAGGCGGTTGAATCGAGAGATTATGTCGGTACAGAAATCGCTCGCTTAAGAGATCATTTTGAACAGGGTATTACCTCTAGAGTTAAAGAGTCTGTCGTACTCTTTCATCAGCAAGAGCGTTTGCCCCACTGCACGACGCTTGCTTTTCCTGGAGTGACCAGTGAAGCGCTACTTTACGCGTTAAACCGACGTAAACTTTATGCTTCGATGGGAGGAGGCTCTTTTCAGCAAATCGGTTTGATTTTAGTCGCATCGGGTGTTCCTGAAGATCTAGCACTCTCTGCCTTAAGCTTTAGTCTCTCCCGAGAAACAGAAGAGGAGGAGATTGAACGTGCGATTGAGATTGTTGTGGAAAGTGTGGAGAAGTTGCGAAAGCTCTCCTATGCTTTTTTGCCTCCGACTTCCATTTAAAATTGATGAGTAAATGTATGCCTTTATCTGCCTTAGTGACCCCATTTCCATGGGCAAAATATAGTAAAAAGTTAGCTGCAAAGATTGACCAACCGCGTTGTGTCGGGACGTTCGAGGCTTCGGAGTCAGCCCAGAGAGGTATGCGTCTAGCTGTCGGAATGTCTGGAGATTATTCGGATGGCAATGCAATTCGACTCTATTGGATTGTCGATTTAGAAGATGGTGTGATTGTCGATGCACGCTTTCAGGTCTTTGGGCAATCTGTGCTCATTGGGGCAGCAGAAGTCATCTGTGAACTTTGTATTGGAAAGAATTACGATCAGGCGAAGCGACTCACTCATGAGATTGTGGATAAGCAGGTGCGCGACCGACCAGATAGTCCAGCCTTTCCTTCCGAGACTTTTCCGCATGTTGCGTTAGCTTTAGAAGCTGTTAGGCAAGCGGCCGAGCAGTGTACAGATATTCCAATGGCAGCTAACTATGCAGCGCCTCCAGTACCGCTTAATATGGGGGAGGTAAGAGAGGGAGGGTATCCTGGATGGGTGGAGTTATCCATTCCTCAGAAGCTTCAAGTCATCGAGCAAGTGTTGAATGAGGATATCCGGCCCTATATAGCCTTAGATGCGGGAGGGGTAGAGGTCTTAAATCTTATTAACAACACGGATTTGGTGATCGCCTATCAAGGAACCTGTACCTCTTGTTATTCAGCGATTGGAACAACGCTCTCCTATATCCAACAGGTTTTAAGGAACCGTGTGCATCCAGATATTGTTGTGGTGCCAGATATCGATATGACGCAGTTTGGGCATTAAAGATAGATTTGTAATCGTTCAGTTACCTAACAAAAAGTTACTTTTATTGATTCAACATAGAGAACGATATAACGATAGCAAAGATAAGCTTATTGAAATTGTCGAGTTTGTTTTCAAATCGAAAGTATTGCTTATTGATTAAGCAAATAGGGAGCATTCAAAACCTTAGAATGAGTCGTGCAATATAGTTTTTTACTACCGACTGAACGCTCACATAGATTTTAATACGTATAAATTGTATAATTTGTACAAAAGGAGGTAATATTATGTCATCAGTGCCTGTGTCAAAAGCTCGTACAGAATTGAAAGAGCTAGTCAATAGGGTCGCTTATGGAAAAGAGCGTATTTTTCTAACATCTTATAACAAACAAATGGTTGCGATAGTGCCTTTGGAAGATCTACGAATTTTAGAGGAAATTGAGGCTCGAGAAGAGGCTGAGGATGCTCGAATCATTAAAAAGCGAAGGAAGGATTCTGAAGGTACCATTAGTTTAAAAGAGATGAAAAAACGTCTAAAATTAAATGCATAAAATTGAATTTAATAAATCTGTCGAGAAAGATTTAAAAAAGATTCCTACTAAAGATCTCAAGAAAATTATAGAGAAGATAGAATCTTTGACTGAAAATCCTTTTCCTGATGGGTTTAAAGCTTTAAAAGGCGATTTGAAAGGATATTATCGTATTAGACAAGGCAACTATCGCGTCGTCTATAAAGTTGAAAACAAGATTCTAACGATTTTTATTGTTAGAGTGGGAAATAGAAAAGAAATTTATAAAGATTGATAAACCGCACTAAAAAATTAATCCTCCCGATCGGGAAAACTAAACAGATCTTGTAGCGACTGAATGGTCAAATCGCGTCCAACGCCAGCGATGGCATCGAGAAGCGGAATGTTTTTTGGGCAGAAGCGTTCACAGTTCTGGGCATTACCACAGTTTTCCAATCCATCATCTCCCATTAATGCTCTTAAACGCACAGCTTTTTGATCTTTTCCAAGTGGATGTGTATTAAATCGCGGGACTTGGGCAATAATTTGTGGGCCAACAAAGGCTGAACGTTCATTTACTTGTGGACACACTTCGACACAGCATCCACATGTCATACAACGGGAAAAGGCATACATCGCTTGCTGCTTGGCTTGGCTATATGGCGGAGAAAAACCGCGGTCAAAGGAGCCATCCGATTCAATCCAAGCGTGCACCTTCTTTAGATTTTCAAACATGCTGGTACGGTCGACGCAGAGATCTCTAATGAGCGGAAACTTTGTTATAGGAGCTAACACAATTGTAGAGCTTCCTGATGTTTCAATAATCGGAGCGATTAAGGCTGTGCACGCTTGTCTTGGTTTGCCATTGACAAGCATTGTACAGGAGCCACACACCTCTTCTAAGCAACCCTGCTCCCATACAACAGGTTCGACACGTTTGCCTTGGCGGTTGACTGGATTTTTTTGGATCTCCATCAAACTAGAAATGACATTTGCTAAAGGTACAAGCTCCAACTCAAACTCTTCCCAATATTGGTTTCCAGGTGAGCCGCGATAGATGCGAAGAATGTATTGATTTGATGAAGAATCCATTCGTACCACTCCTATAGAGGAAGTTCTATTTTAGGCATGTTTTGTGGCTCAGGCACCTTATGGGAATGCTTGGTGTAGTCTCGCTTGGCTAAATCGGGCCAGTGACGCGTGTCGACAGGTCGATAGCTGATATTGACTTGCTGCTTGTCAGGGTCATGAGTCGCAATGGTTGTTTTTAGCCACTCTTTATCATTACGCTCGGGAAATTCAGGTTTATAGTGAGCCCCTCGAAATTCATTGCGTAGTAGAGCACCTAGAGTAATCACCTCAGCCAGTTCCAGCATAGGCCCAAATTGATTGGCAAAAGTATAAGTCTGATTGGCAAATTGGGTACGATCATCTAATGAGATATGCTTAAAGCGCTCTTTTATTTCGGCAATCTTGTCTAAGGTTAATTGTAGGTCACGGTTGTTACGTTTGACAGTGACATTGCGTACCATGTAATCAGCCAGCTCATCGTGCAGCTTGTGCACGTTTTCTGGCCCATTGCGTTTCATCAGGTCGTCGCGCAGCTGACGCTCAAGATCGATCGCTTTTTCATAGAGTGAGGAAGCTGTTTGCTGCCAAGAGGAGGATAGATTTTGGATGTAGCGCGGAATTTCCACTCCAGTGACTAAGCCAGCAAAGATGCAGGAGAGCAGGGAATTGGCTCCTAAGCGGTTCGCTCCATGATACTCGTAGTCGGCCTCACCGCAGCAAAAGCATCCTGGAATATTTGTCATTTGGCGATAGCGCTCATAACGGTCGGAGTCATCGGCCGCAGGCCAGTCAACCCAGGTGCCTCCCATGGAATAGTGGACAGCAGGAAAAATTCGCATGGGAACTTTACGAGGATCTTCACCGCTGAATTTAGAGTAGATATCCAAGATTGCATCTAGTTTGTCCTGCTTAGCTGCTGGAAGATGAGAGACATCGAGGTAGACCTGCATCTCACCGTTGATTCCAAGACCCATTTCACAGATGCGGATAATTTCGCGGGCTGCAATATCTCTTGGGACAAGGTTGCCATAGGCAGGGTAGAGCTCTTCTAAAAAGTACCAAGGCTTGCCACTCTCTCCACACGGAATGCGGCGACCATCGGGAGAGACAATTTCTTTTGTGGCATCACCGATTGTCCAGATGCGCCCTCCCTCGCCGCGAGCCGATTCGGACATAAGACGCAGCTTGTCAGGTCCTGGAATAGCGGTAGGATGAATTTGGATAAATTCTCCGTTGGCATACCACATGCCTTGTTTGAAAAGGCGGCCATTAGCAGCACCGGTACAGAAGGTGGAATTGGTCGATTTTTTGAAGATCATACCAGGGCCACCCGTTGCAATGACGACAGCATCGGCTTTAAGTGCCTCGATTTTTAAATTGAAGAGGTTGTGGACGATGATGCCTCGAGCAGCGCCCTGCTCATCGATGACCAGTCTTAAAAATTCATGCTGCTCATATTTTTCTACAAGACCTTTAGCTTCGTGTCGACGCACCTGTTCATCCAGAGCGTAGAGTAGCTGTTGACCTGTTGAGGCGCCACAAAAAGCTGTGCGGTTAAATAGTGTACCACCGAACCCACGGAAGTCTAGATGTCCTTCTGGCGTGCGGTTAAATGGGCAGCCGAATCGGTCGAGCATGGCGATGATTGCAGGAGCGGCGAGGCACATCTCTAAGATGGCTGGTTGGTTTCCTAAGAAGTCACCGCCTTTTACAGTGTCATAGGCATGGATGATAGGAGAATCCCCTTCGCCTTTAGAGTTGATTGCCGCGTTAATTCCGCCTTGGGCACAGACAGAGTGGGAGCGTTTGACTTTAGTAACAGACACGACTTTGACGCGGCATCCATTTTCCACAAGCTTAATGGTAGCGGCAAGTCCGGCTAATCCGCCTCCAACGACAACAACCTCTTTGGAAACCTCTTTTTTTGCCATAAGTCACTACTCCGCTAGGCGTACAAATTAATCCAATAGGTTCCCCAGACTGCAGCTAAGCCTAATACAGCAAGCAGAACCATTAATCCCATTGATAATTTAAGCATCCAATCTTGTGAACGTTGAGTTAAGGTCACTCCCCAAGAGATCATAAAGGTCCATAAGCCGTTGAAGGCATGGTAGACAGCGGCGATGACAAAGAGGCTATAAAGAGCAATCATCAGGGGGTCTTTAAACGTATTTCTCAGCATCAGTAGATCTGCCGTAGCAAAATTATCAGCTACCGCCAGGACCTCTCCCTCTTGTAAATGATGCGCTTGCAGCGTGTGGACGAGCTGGTTATCTTGCCTCCTCTGCTGTTCCCTTAGCTTTTGAGCAATCTCTGCTGCCTCAGGAACAGTAGGTAATAGAAGTGGGTGAGGAGGATTATCTTGGGTGATGAAAGGTAAGAATGAGCGATCGCCCGAGTGGATCTGATCGCTTAGCTGCTGGATTTGGCCACGGTCGTAGATTTGAGCGTTGATGCGTTGAGCTAGCGTATAGAGACCTTCATCGGCTGAAATAGGAACCATATAGAGATGGACGTTATCGATAGAAGAATTAAGGGGGTATTGGGCAACTCGCATATGGTAGACATGGGCAATGACGCCAATGAGTAGGATCCACGAGGTCCAACGCTGCCAGGTATAGGCGCGGTTGCGGCTATATTCGGGTAGGCTGGGAGAAGAGCCGTCTGTTTCAAAAGAATTATATTTAGCGGTCCAGATGTAGCGAATTCCCCAAATGATATGGATGAGGAAGGGAGTTCCTAGGAGAAAAACTTCGAGTGTAAATAGATAGGGAAAGTCATGAATGCTATTGACAGCATGGATAAATCCTTTCCCATCGTCGCCGACATAGAAAGCGGCTTGGGAATTGGTGAAGAGATGAAAAATGAGAAAAATAACGAGAAACAGTCCTGTCAAGGAGTGGAGTCGCCTCCAAACAAACGCGGCGGGAGGGGCAGGGACCTGTCTGCTGGAATATCCGCTTTCATGCATGTCGCTCATAACCGGTCTCCTGTAAGAGTCGGAAAAGCGTCATCATCTCGCAAATAGCTGCTTTTGTCAAATTTTGCTTTGATTTTTTACAATTTTTGTATCAAACCTAACTGCTTTAGAAGAACCTGCATGCCTTTACGAGTGACTGTTTTTAAAGCGTCAATTTTTGGATCTTCTAAGATAAATTGATTTTGTAAAAGATGCTCATATATTAACATATGATTGTTATAGTTTCCTTCGAATTCCTTTTTTAATGTTTGAATCAGAAAGGCTTTATATTCGCAGGAAGATTGAGTGGAAGATTTGTCGAGTAGATCAGCTAATCTGTTTTCACAATAAGAGGTAAGTCCCGAGGGGTGATAGTAATTTAAAAAACGTTTAAAACCTTTAAGAATTGTTTTTTTGAATACATCTTCTATTTTGTCCTCGGAATGGGAGAGATCGATTGCTGTGACATATATCCCGATGGCTTCAAGCTTTTTGGCGATTCCAAAACGAACGTGGCTTGTTTGAGTGACATTTAGCTCCGCCACAGTAAGGTCTAGCAGCTCGTCTTTATAACTTTGAACCCAATGATTGAAAAAGACAGGTAAAGAGGGGCTGTCAGGAGCATCTTCTAATTGGGTTAACTGGCGATAAGCTTGCAAAGCTTCTTCTTTTAGACGAGTTTTACAGTAGCAGGATCCGACAGCTAAATTAACCAAAGTGATGGTAGAATAGGCGGCATTTTGCGGTTGAGAAATTTGCCAGGAGATGTGGCTTAGCATTGTGTAGAGTTGCTTAAAGATGAGAACCTCTTGAGGGTTTTCTAGCTCTAAAGCAAGTTTAGAGCCTTTTTTTTCATATTTGTAGATTCGGTTAATTTCTTTCTTAAAGTTATTTCGAAGCTGTTTTACGGTATATTCATCGGAGATCAGCTGAAAGATCTCTTTTGAACTTAACTTATCAAATTGAGCTAAGAGTTTTTTGATAGAATCCTGCTGTTTAGGATCTGCGGGTTTCCATAAATCGGAAGCTTTTGATTTTTTTGATGCCGCTGCCATCTGATACAAACGATTTTCTTGAATCTCTTCACTTAGTTTTTTAACCTCTTGACGTAGGTTTTGATGTTCAGAGCAGAAGCGAAAGCTAATGCGATCTTGATACCATGGATGCCTATAAAAAAGAATGATAGGGGTCGTTGAGCAGCCTGGGTTGTAGACGGCAATTTCAAGTTTATCCCGGTTTTGAAAACTAGAGCGTATTTTCTGTTTAAGCTGTCTTAAATTATGGCATCCAAGCAAGTTCGGAGTGCAAATTGTTTCAGAAACCTCTTTAGATAAGCTTTGGAAGTAGTCATCATTTTCTTTTGTGTAGTTTAGTTCAACTAATTTGACGGGTTGGGGAGTTTGAGATTCCTGGAGAGGAGATGGCTTTAACTTGGGATCGGAAGCTACTTTTTGTAAACAGCCTTTAGATTTTTTCAGATATAAGGATTCTGCTGAAACGAATCGTTGCGTATCGGAGAGAGGTGTAACATTGGGAAATGAAGGACTTATATTTATTGGAGGGGTTGTATTTTTTGTGACATGTTTTCCCATCCACTTTTTTACACGCATATACGCAGTCGAGTGCTGGTAAGGCGGTTCTGAAGGTCTGACGATTAAACCGTATGACATAATATAAACAGCAGGTTAATAAATTTAATTCAGAAAAAAAATAAGGTTTTGAATAGACACTATAAGAGCTAATTTTTTTTCTGTGAAGCTTCTTGTTCTATCTCATTAAAAAACGAGGGAAATAGCAGGGCAATTTGTCGAAAAAGATTTTGACACTCTGCTTGATCAGCTGCAATCCGGTTAAATTTAATCAATTCGGCTTTAGATAAACTCTCTTTTAAAAATTTTTTTTGCTCTAAGCTGAAAGCGGAATGAGAATCGATCGCTTGAATATTCTCAGGTAAGCTCGATTCCATCGCTGCAATCTCCCACTGTTCATCGAGGTGATGTCTTAAACAGTCAATTAGCTGGCTATACACCTCTTCAGGCGTATTTCCATCAATCAATTTGGGGGCTGTTTTAATGATTTTTCTCTTTAGAGAGAGGGGGCGAATGTAAAAAATTAAAAGTGAAGTGCATATGGCGGCTGTAGCGAGCCACGAGGGGGCTGTTAAATAGGAAGTACCCCACTCTTTTTTCCTCTGTTCAATAGAATTCATTCGCATTTCATTTTCAGCACTGAATTTAATGGGCTGTTGAAGAGTCAACTCAGGAAACAGGGGGGCAGCAGGAGAGACGCTGTTTAAAGAGTCATCAGAGGGTGTGTGAGTGGGGTAGAGAGAAGAAGAGCTAGTGATAAGAGCGGTAGCAGCCAAAAAAGTTAATCGCGATAAGCAGCATTTCATTAGCGACCTCTTCTGCTGCGCTGAAGAAAAAAGCGCTGAAGAGCAGTGTAGGAGGGTTCTTCTGTAGAGAGAGTTAGCCGATCGATGCCCAATAGCTTTAACTCCTCTTTGACCAGTTGATGACGCTCGCTCCAATTTTGCTTTAAGGTTTCAGAGCGCTTATTTGAATCAGTATCGACCCAACATGTTTTTCCGCTTTCCAAATCATGAAAATGGCAAAGAGCTGCTGAGGGAAAGTCAGATTCGAATGGAGATTGGACATTTAGATAGATCAATTCATGATGTTTAGCTGTTTTCATCAGCTCAGATTTAGGCAGATCCAAAAAGAGATCAGTTAATAAAAAGCAGATCGTACGCCTTTTTTGGACATGATTGAGAAAATGCAAGGCGAGGGATAAATTGGCTTTGGACTCTATCGGATCAGCTTGCAGGATATGGTAAACGATACGATCGACCTGACGCAGGGTTCCTTCTGGCGGTAAAAATTTTTCAATCTGTTGAGAAAAAAAAATGGCGCCTACGTGATCTCGATTTTTGATTGCAGCAAAAGCTAATAGGGCAGCAGCTTCTGCAAATCGATCTCTTTTAGATGAATGGCTGCCTTGCATAAGAGTGGAGCCTGAGAGGTCTACGAGTAGTAGCATGGGCAGCTGCCTCTCTTCCCTAAAATTTTTTACGTAAGGCTGTTGCAGCCTAGCCGTGACATTCCAGTCAATAGCTCTTATGTCATCCCCGGGATTATAGGGGCGTACCTCTTCAAACTCGATGCCCTGTCCTTTAAAAACAGATCGATAAGAGCCTGTCAGAAGAGCTTCAGCTAGATGTGAAGCATAAATTTCTAATCGACGCAAATATAAAGAAGCTGGGCGAGATGTATCCATGGAGCCTCTTAGGGAACTTCAACTAGCTGTAAAAGCTTAGTGATAAGAAGATCGGCTGTTAGATCTTGAGCTTGTGCCTCGTAAGAGAGTTTTAAGCGGTGTCGTAGAACATCGGGAGCAACCTGCTTGACATCGTGCGGTGTCACAAAATTGCGGCCTGACAACAGCGCATTTGCTTTTGCAGCCGACTGCAGTGCTAAGGTGGCTCTAGGCGATGCGCCAAGGGTAATAAGCCCCTCTAATTCTTTGATTGTGTTTGTATGTCGAGTGGCAAACACTAAACTCAAAATGTAGTCGACAATTTTTTCATCCATATAGATACGAGGTAATACACGGCGCCATTCCAGAATAGACTCTGGAGTCGTGCACACCTGTACAGCCGGTGCTGTTAACCCTCCCATACGACGTAAAATCTCACGTTCATCTTCTTGTGAAGGATAGCCCACTAAAACTTTCATTAAGAAACGGTCGGTTTGTGCTTCTGGAAGAGGGTAAGTTCCCTCTTGCTCAATTGGGTTTTGGGTGGCTAAGACCATGTAAGGAGAGGGAAGAAAAAAAGTTTCACCTCCTATTGTGACCTGTCTCTCTTGCATCGCTTCTAAAAGGGCCGACTGCACCTTGGCTGGAGCTCGATTAATTTCATCGGCTAGGAGAATTTGGGTGAAGATAGGACCTTTGTGGATGGTAAATGCAGTTTCTTTAGGAAGATAAATAGAGGTTCCGATGAGATCGGATGGCAGTAGATCGGGGGTGAATTGGATGCGTGAAAAATCGCATCCGAGTACTTTGGCTAGAGTAGTTACGGTTAATGTCTTTGCTACACCAGGAACACCTTCGAGCAAAAGATGACCATCAGCTAAAAGAGCGATGAGAAGATTTCTTAATAGAGCTTTTTGTCCAACGATCACTCGGGCAATCTCTTGTTGGACTAACTTGAGCTCTTCAGATAGGGATAATACAAGGTCGTTAATATCTTCTCGCATCTGACGATCCTTTTTTGTAATTACCTATTTTTAGCGGAATTAACTTAAGAAGGGAATGGCTTTCTAAATCTTTTTCTTCTTTAAATTAAGATAACTATAGCCGTGCAATTGGTTGAGCAGCTCTATTTTGTCAAAAAGAAGGTCTCTTTGTAGAATTTAGCCATTTGCGCCATCGCTTCGCTGCTTGTTCCAAAAAAGCGTTTAGAGGGCGGAAGGCTATTAAGAAAAAGGGATCCATAGCGCTTATTTGCGATTCGGGGATCGAGACAGATGACACAGCCACGATCTTTGCGATGGCGGATTAATCGTCCAAACCCCTGTTTAAATTTGACGATAGCCTGTGGCAAGCTATATTCCATAAATGCATTGCCACCGCGAGCTGTAATGGCTTCGACATGCGCTTCTATTATAGGCTCTGTAGGTACTTGAAATGGCAGTTTCACGATGATGACGCAGCGCAAAGCTTCGCCAATGACATCGACTCCTTCCCAAAAGGAGTCAGTGCCAAATAAAACAGAGCGCGGCGTACTTTTGAAACGATTTAATAGTTTCATCTTATTTTCATCACCCTGTTTCAAAAGGACTAGACGCTGCTTTTGTAAACGTTCAGAAAGGATTGAGTGGCACTCTTTTAGCATTTGAAAAGAGGTAAATAAGATAAAGGCATGGCCATGGGTAATTTTCAAAATCTCTTCAATACGTTCTGCCGCTTGGTTGACAAAATCAGGAGCGTGAGGTTCTGGCATGTCCGTGGGTACGATGAAGAGAGATTGATTTTGATAATCGAAAGGCGAGTCATAAAGACTCTCCCTCACCTTTTTCGAAGAGAGAAGGTTAGGGGTGAGTCCGAGACGGTTGCGGATAAAGTTAAACTGGCGTCCACTTGCTAATGTGGCGCTGCATAAGATGATGGATGCGAAGCGTTTGAACAGTCCGTCAGCTAAGGCTTCAGCCAGATCGATGTTGGCATCGACGATGGAGACTTGCTGGCCTTGGCGAGTTTGCTTGATTTCAACCCAGCGGACACGATTGATCTCTTCTTTTCCTAAAGCTAAATTTTCAATCAGTTTAGCTGCATTAGCAAACCGTTGAGTCAGGTTAATGATCTCTAAGCGTAAAAGTTCTGTCTGCTCATTTAATTTTTCGTAGTCGAGCTGCTTTAAGCTATTTTCTAAGCTTAGAACAGATTCACAGTAGCGTTTAATCTCCGTAATTAATTGCTGCGCTCTAGGTTGAATTTCTTGTAACCATAAAGGATGCTGATAGTGATGAGCGCGCAGGCGCAATTTATGACTCTTTCCAGACTCCTCCTCGCTACTCTTCTGCTCATCTCGAAAACATTTGGTCAGCTCATCAATGGCAAAAAAAGTGTCGACAAGCAGCTTTTGTAGCTGGAGGCGCATATTGGCAAAGTCGACCTGCAGACGAGTGAGAAGCGAGGCAACCTCAGAGCAGTGGCGCTGTCGTTGAAACTGTTCCAAGCGCTCTTTTAATTGAGGTAACTTTCCTTTCCCTTTATTTTGCTGCCCATCGGCCTGCAGACGTCCCATCAGACGCAACAGCTCTAATAGACCTAGCTGGTCAGCAAAGTATTCTGTAGCTACGTTTTCTAAATGGTGTGCTTCATCTAAAATGAGACGTTGATAAGCGGGTAATAGAGCTGGATTATTAAAGTTTCCCATTTCTAAACGGTAACGCAAATCGGCTAAAAGCATATGGTGATTTGAAATCAGGAGATGAGCATCAGCAGCTTCCCGTCGTGCTTTAAAGAAGTGACACTGTTTAAAAAAGGGGCAGCGCTCTCTGGAGCAGGCGTCACCTTCAGCATTGATGCGCTCCCATAGCTCGGCAGAAGGTGCCATAGGCAATGTTGCTCGTGTGCCATCTTGAGTTGTTTGGCTCCAGGCGTCGATGGTTTGAATCTCCTGCCGCTCTATCTCAGGCAGCAGTAGCAGCTCACTTTTGACCTCTTCAAACTTATTCAAACAGAGGTAATTACCCATGCCTTTGACGATCACAACTTTGAAGTCTATGCCTAAGGCTTTTTTGATGAGGGGGATATCTTTATGGAGAAGCTGTTCTTGCAGGGCTATGGTGGCCGTAGAGATCAACGTTTTCTCATTGCGCTCTTGCGACCAGATAATGGCGGGGATGAGATAAGCTAAGCTTTTACCAGTGCCTGTACCAGCTTCAATAAGGGCAATTTGGTTGTTTCGGTAGGCAGATAGGATATCTGCCATCATTTGCTGCTGCTGTTGGCGCGCTTCAAAGCCTTTAAGATAGGCTCCAAATGGACCATCTGGATGGAGCAGACGCAAGATCGGGTCTTGTGTCTGCTCACTTTGTGATTTCTCTGAAGCCAATAGAGACATTACTTAAAAGCTCTTTTGTCTAGTCGTTTTCTAAGAGATCCAAAAAGGCTTTCAATAATTTAGAACGTGTGGGGTGGCGCATTTTGCGAAGAGCCTTGGCCTCAATCTGACGAATCCGTTCGCGAGTGACGTTGAACTCGACACCAACCTCTTCAAGAGTCTTTGGCTTTCCATCTAATAGACCAAAGCGCAGAATTAGGACTTTACGCTCTCGTTCCGTTAATGTCTCTAGCACCTCGTTCATCTTATCCTTTAAGATAGAATAACCGGTTGCTTCGGCTGGTGAATCGGCCGCCGTGTCTTCCAAGAAATCACCAAACTGGCTCTCTCCGCCATCGCCCACTTCGGCTTGTAGAGAGATTGGATGTTGAGCAATCTTATAGATTTCTCGCACTCGCTCTGCAGTCATGCCGAGTTCGTTGGCTAACTCTTCGGGAGTTGGCTCTCGGCCTGTCTCCATCATGAGTTTTTTCGCACCCCTTAAAACCTTGTTGATCGTTTCGATCATATGGACAGGAATACGGATTGTGCGGGCTTGATCAGCAATAGCTCGCGTGACAGCTTGACGAATCCACCAGGTGGCGTAAGTGGAGAACTTATAGCCGCGTCGATATTCAAATTTTTCAACGGCTTTCATCAAGCCCATGTTGCCCTCTTGGATTAAATCCAAAAAGGAGAGGCCACGGTTCGTGTATTTCTTAGCAATAGAGATGACAAGGCGCAGGTTGGACTCCACCATTTCGCGCTTGGCTTCTTGGCTCTTATCCATCCAGCGCTGCAGCATGCGGACATCTTTTTTGAAGTCATCGAGCGAGCGTCCTGCGGCGAGTTCTCGTTTACGCAATTTGCGTTTGGCTGCAGCTAGTTTAGATGCTGCAAAGCGGTTGCGCTCGGCGCGCGGTGTTAAATCTTCGATATCACGTTCTAATTCTAAGAAACGCTCGTACGCATTGAGGATCACTTCGCCAAAGTCTTCAATGATATTATGTCGAAAGTGAAAACGGCGCAGATAAGCTTGCGTGCGGATGCGGCATTTTTCAACGTCATCATTGAGCTTGGCTCGATCGCTTTTATCTAGCTTAGGCTCTTCTAATTTTAATAGAAGTTGCTCTAAAACGCTCTCTTCACGCTTAAGAAGTTCGCTCAATTTAGGCAAAAGTTGAAGAAACTCTTGCTTGTTGGCGATCTCTTTTTCTGTGATGCATTTATCGAAGCGATCTTTGCCCTGTGTCAAAAACTGGGCGATGGAGATGGCTTCATTGGTTGAGTAGCGAAAGCGCATAATGATCTTTTCGATCTGAATTTGCGCTTTTTCAATACGCTTAGAGATCTCAACCTCCTCCTCTCGGCTGAGGAGAGGGACAGACCCCATCTCTTTGAGATACATGCGGACAGGGTCGTCAGGCGCGCCTTCTACGCGCTTGGGGAGGCCTTCGAGCTCTTTGGCCTCTTTTTTACGCTCTTTTTGGCGTTCAACTTCTGATTGATTGAGAATTTGGATGTCCATTCCACTTAAGAAAATCAACACCTGGTCGATTTGCTCAGGGGAGTCAAACGACATCGGCAAGATCTCGTTGATCTCTTCATAGGTAATATACCCTTGATCTTTTGCGATCGAGATCAACTCATCAATCTTTTGCTGATGCTGAGGGGGAAATACAGTCTTGGTGTGAGCCTTATTCATGCTAGCTTAAACTAACCCATAGGTAGATCGTTACAATGTATCCGGTATTCTTATCCGGAATAAAAAGGAGTCCTGTCGAGGCAGAGGGTCGGAAGAGAATTGATCGTTAATGTCGTAGACTCAGTATAAGCGTTCCTCTGCGAAAAAGCTATCGAAAAATAGCGAAAAATAGCGAAAAATATCGTGCATGATGCAACTCTTTGAGTCAAGCAGCAAGACAATATCTCCTATACAAAAAATATGGAAAAGCTACTAACTTATACAAAGTAAATCCTTTTTTATCAATAGCGTTCGTAGGATTTCTATGCAACTTTATGCTGAAGATGGGCAGGGAGAGCTGGTAGCGGCTTATGCGGCAAAACGTCACTACTCTTATCGCTGCAGAGAGTGCGGCCATCCTGTTCGGCTGCGGCAGGGTGACCTGTTTAGGCGTCCTCACTTTTTTCATCTAAAAGCTAGCTTTTGTTCTCAAAGTGGGAAAGGAGCCGTGCATCTCTGCATTCAACAAAAGCTGCAGCAGCAGCTGCCAGACGGAGAGATCGGATTAGAAGTTGCCTTTCGCTCTATCAACCGCATTGCAGATGTTGTTTGGCACTCTAAGCGGTTGGTTTTTGAAATTCAATGCGCTCCCATTCGCCCCGAAGAGCTTCTGGCTCGTATTAACGATTACCAATCGATCGGTTATCGCGTGATCTGGATTTTACATCGCAGCCGCTATGGACATTTACGGCTGTCAGCTGCTGAACTTGCCTTGATCTCTTATCCTCATTATTTTACAGATCTTACAGCTGAAGGGATTGGTTACTTTTATGATAGCTGTTGTGTGATAGCCAATGCTAAGGTGTGGAGAACTCCTTTTATTCCTATCCAGCCGTTACAGCTGCTTGATATCAAAGAATTGCCGGCAGTTAAGCTTCCGAGCCAGCTCGCTAAACGAAGAGAGTCTTGGCCGAGCTGCTGTTCTGGTGATTGGCTAGATCTGTTTTGTAATCGAGCGACGGAGCAAACTGTTCAAAAAGTTAAGAGAGAGTGGCCTAGTCTAGATGAAGGATGGCAACAGTCTCTGTTTCAACTGTGGAGTCGAGGGGTTGAAAGGCCATATCGCTTATTACTGCAACTCTTGCTTGAGCAGAGTTGCCAACGCCATTAATGTAGAAAAAAATAGTTATAAGGAGCCTGACTGAGATGTCCACTCAAGATTCGCACTTTGCCATTGTCATTCATGGTGGGGTATTCCATCGGCCATTAGTCTCGCAAGAGAGTGTTAAGAGTCGGGAAATGAAGTTTAAAGGCCTCAAGCAGGCCCTATTGGCTGGTTTTACGGTATTAGAAAATCGGGGCAGCAGTTTAGATGCCGTGCAAACAGCAGTAAAAACGTTAGAATCTCTAGATTTTTTCAATGCTGGCCGTGGATCTGTATTGACCAATAGCGGCGTTTATGAATTAGATGCTGGAATCATGGATGGTTTTTCTGGGAAAGCGGGAGGAGTGGCGGCTATTCAACATGTCAAACATCCGATTGATTTAGCGCGTCACATATTAGATTCACCTTATGTGTTATTAACAGGCCGAGGAGCTGAGCATTTTGCTCAAAAAAGTGGCTTGGCGCTAGTTGCCAATGACTATTTTGATAATGCCCGAGCGCATCGCTCGCTCGAAGAGACCCATCAAGGAGGTTCGCCTTTGACAGTAGCGGATGAAGATTCACAGACAGGTACTGTGGGAGCTGTTGCTCTAGACATCCGAGGACATTTGGCTGCAGCCTCTTCGACGGGTGGATTATCAAATAAGCCATCGGGTCGTATCGGTGATGCTCCTATCACAGGCGCAGGATTTTATGCTGGAAAAGAGGTTGCTGTGGCTTGTACAGGAGTTGGAGAATCTTTTATGGTGCCTCCAGCAGCTTATGGAGTAGCAAATCTTTTGGAGAGAGAGGAGATCGACTTGGAGTTAGCTTTGCAGAGGGTATTGAATGGAGAGCTCTCTCGGCATGCATTAGATGGCGGTATGATTGCTATCAATAAGAAGGGGGAGTTTGCTATTTCCTATAACACTCCCTGGATGTATCGCGCCTGGATGAAATATGATGGCACATATGGACTTGCTGTCGGGCCGCAAGAGGCAGAAACTGGTCGATGGCCGATTATGTAAGAGTTTTTTTGGAGTGCGGCGACTTGTCGCCGCTTTTTGCTCATCTCGACTTGTCGAGATCTATAGTTTAGACGTTTTTATGCAACCTTACATAAAATTGCTGAGATTATTGG
>CAZZJE010000004.1:0-27459 GCA_964654295.1 uncultured bacterium
ATTGGGCCTCATAAGACAACAATTTTGCAATTACCTCTAAAGCCTACGCTACATTACGTCATTTCAATCACAATCCCTTTCGATCGATAGTGCTGCAGACGCGCTTCCGACTGCTGCAGCTTAACCGGATGTGTCTCATCATACAACTCATACAGTCGAGTAATTCCATCAAATCGTCCAAAGGGTTGATTTGTTAGATTGATAGCAATAGAAGCCCTATTCAAATTTTCAAAAAGCATTGTAATCAAAATCAGCTCACGACAAGGTGCTGTGGAAACAGCATGTGGTAAGAAACTCTCCTCTTCCAACGTCCAAAATAGTTGATCAATAAAATCGGCTGCTTCCCAATGTGAAACTAAAATTAATATCTTTTCACCTTTTAAATAGTGTGTCTGAACTGTTTTATAAAGTCTCCAACATTTAGATCTTTGGTCTTGAACTTTTAGGAAATAGAGTTCAAATGCGGTTGTTTGGAGAGTCATAGCTGCTTGTTAGGATTTGGGATTAAGCATTCACTCATCACTCCACATGATAACACAAACTTTAAGGCTTGATCGACTGGTGTGTTGAGCAGAATGAGTTCGTCAGGATTACAGAATAGAATATAGCCAGCAGTTGGATTAGGTGTTCCCGGAACAACAACAGTGCGATGTGTACCTCTCTCCTCATGCTCTTCTTCTTTGGATAAAAAAACGATTCCGTAACAGTTAGTATGAGGAAATTTCATTAAAGCAGCTTTGGCAAAGTTATTGTTTTCTGACTGAAAGAGTGTTTCTATGGTATCTTGAATAATCTTATAAATGCGGTTGATGACTGGAATTTTATAAATCAGTCGATCACTCAAAAGAAAGAGATAGTGTCCAAAAAGGTGTTGAACAAAAATCCCAACGATTAGAAGAGCTACAACAAAAAGGGCTAAAATTAGTAGCCGACTAATAATCTCTAAATATTGAGTTTCAAGTAGAAAGCTAAAAGCACTCTTTTCCAGCGATAATTGTGCAAATAAGCTCTCTATTAATCCTATGAATGGATCTGTCAAAAAGTTAATGACGAAAAGAAGGATTAGCAAAGTAAGAAAGGCTGGCATCAAAATAAGTAAACCAGTGAAGAATAGTCGCTTCATGAGAAGAGTTCCTTCATAGGATGCTCAACTAGCCTGGGTTCATAAAATTGCTCCATCGGCACAGGCAGAACACCGCAAGAGATCACAAACTTAAACGCATCCTCTACCTTCATATCAAGATAAATTAACTCCTTTTCTTGACAAAGGATGACAAAGCCAGAGGTTGGATTAGGAGTTGTGGGAATAAAGACCGCAACCATTTTTTCTGGTAAATTTGGATGGTCAAAGACAAGGTTGTCACACGTGATTAACCCCAGTCCATAGCTTCCTGCTCGCGGAAAAGGAACCATGACAACCTGCTTGAATGAACGTGCATTGCTCGAAAAAATTGTTTTAATGACATCTTGGCAAGTTTTATAGATCGAACTGACTACAGGGATATATTTAATCAGCTTTTCCCAAAGCTTTAAAAAATAGCGAAATAAAAACCAGCGTGCAACAGCACCTAAGAGGATAATAAAAGAGGTTAAAAAAATTAAAACCAAAACCTGGCTGATAAAAAAACGCACCTGCTCTGCAGTAAAAACTAAAAAAGAGGATTCAAACAGATGGTCGCGCTGTAAAAGCAGATCGACAATTCCAACAAACGGAAAAGTAATCGCATTAAATAAAAAGAGTAGGATCAACACCGTTACCGTCAGCGGTAACAAGGTGACCAGCCCTGTAATCAAATATTTTTTCATGGATCGTAATGATTTTTTCTATTGTATTAGGCGAAAGCGCCAAGGTAGTCGAGCATCTTCGCCAGCATAATCAACTCCTATCCGAGAAGAAGCGATCATATTCTCTAATGAGAGAGGATTTGATCCCTCTTCAATCCAAATAGGAGGTTCTAAAAGGCTCAAGCCATTATGCAAGTTTGTCAGACCTAAAGCAACAGTCAAAGCTCCTGGTCCTTGACAAAGTCGTTTTAAATCTGTGATTCCTCTACGTCGAATCATCGTCTCTATGCCAACTTTTGGTTTAAGAGCGCGCACTAAAATGGCATGCGGAATCCCTGCTTGGTTTGTAACAACATTAAAAAGATTGTGGATGCCATAACATCGATAGATATAACAGTGTCCTCCCTCTTCAAACATCACGCGATTACGAGCTGTCTTACGATTGCCATAGGCATGGGAGGCTCGATCTTCTGGAGCGCGATAAGCTTCTGTTTCAATAATGATTCCGGCTGTTATCTCGCCAGCAAACGAGGTCAACAGCACTTTACCTAGCAGGTCTTTAGCTAGGGCAACCACATCATCTTGACGATAATAAGATCGAGGAAGAGGCTTAACGGCCATGGCGGCTTTTACGCTTATACCCTCTCTTTTTAGATGGCCGTCGCTCGGATGAAAAACGGTCAGATGGGCCTCTCGCAGCTCTTCTTAATGGCTTTTTGTCGAGCTCAGCTTTGCCAACATAGTGCCAACGGCTCTGCAGGTAGATCAAATCAACCTCTTTGAGCATGACAAAGATACGATCAGAAACTTCAAACGTTTCTCCCGTTCTCTCTCCTCGTAGCGTGTTGCTGCGCTCATCGAAGATATAATAATCGCCATCTAGCTCAGCGACATGCAAGTTGCCTTCTAGCATAAAATCAATTACCTCGAAGTCAAAACCCATGGGGCGAATGCGCGTGATAATTGCTTCATACTGCTGCAGCATCTCCTCGTTTTTCTCCGATTGCTGCTGAAAGCTCTGCAGAAGCCGCAGCTTTTTAAGAAGAACGACATGCGCTTCAGCCCGTGCACTCAATCGCTCTTTTTCAGAACAATCTTGCGCAATGATATCCATGTCCTCTTTTGCATAGCTAAAATCAAATAGTGAACGATGAATCACAAGGTCGACATAGCGGCGAATAGGGCTTGTAAAATGGCAATAGTGACTTAATCCCAGGCCATAATGCCCAATATTATCAGCAGAATAGATGGCTAAACGGTTGCAACGGATGTAGCACGTTGTCAAAAACTGATGGTAAGGCTTCTCTTTTGTTTCATTAAAAAGCCTTTGAAAATCAGCCGGAGACGGTTCATCAGGCAAAATATGTCCAAAAGCACGTGCTAAAGAGACAAATTCCGAGATGTTTTCAGGATCTGGTTCATCGTGGACACGATAGGCTAATTCAAGGCCCTGGTTGTTTAAGTTATGCGCGATAACCTCATTGGCCTTTAACATAAACTCTTCAATCAGCTGATGTGTGATATCATAAACAATCACCTCGTTGCGCTGTGGCACACCTTGCTCATCTACAATAATAGCCAAATCTGGTAGGGCGAATTCTAAGCTTCCTCGCTCATACCTTTTGCGCTTAAGTAGATAGCAAAACTCTACCATCAGGTCTAAGGTCGCCTTATGCTTGCTTTTGCGCTCGCCATCCAAGATCTCTTTGGCCTGACGGTATGTCATGCGCTTCTGACTGCAGATCACCGAACGAGCGATGCGATGGTTTAACATCTCACCGTTAGGATCAAACTCGATCAATACAGAAACAGTTAGGCGATTAACCCCTTCACGTAGGCTACAGAGGTTGTTGGAAAGTTCGCCTGGCAACATGGGAATAGCAATTCCAGGAAAGTAGGTAGAGTTACATCGTAGCCTCGCTTCCGCATCTAAGGCTGTTCCAGGGCGGACATAATGGGAAACGTCAGCGATGTGAACACCTAAAAAATAGTGTCCTTTGCTATCCTTCGTTAAACTAACGGCATCGTCATAATCTTTTGCTGTGTCAGGGTCGATGGTAAAACACTCAATTTTTCTTAAATCTTCCCTTCCCGCAATATCACGCTGCATGACACGCGTTCCTAAGGCTTTAGCCTCTTCGACAACCGGTTCAGGAAAATTAGATCGTAAACCGAAGCCTTCGATAGCTGCAGGAATATCACATGAGGGATCAGAAATGTTGCCAAGAATACGTGTATATTCACAAACTGTCTCTTTGGCCTCTCCACCCCACTCGATCACATCCAAGATCACACGGTCGCCACGAGCGACTTCTTGCCCCTTTTTTAAATAGACTCGCACTCTCTTTTTCGTTCCAAACATAGGAACATATGCCCATGCTTCACGATCTACAACTGTATGAATGATACCAGCGACACTACTGCGTGCACGTTTTAAAACCGTGATGACTTTGCCTTCAGGTCCCTTACTCTTAGCCGGACCCGTCTCATTTTGTGTGACACTAACCTCGACCTCGTCGCCATGAACTGCGCCACCCATCAAATGAGCCGGAATAAAGATGTCTCCTTTAACGACTCCTGCAACATGTGGAGTTACAAAGCCAAATCCTCTTGGATGCGCAAACATCAGCCCTTTCACCAGAGTCTCTTCTCTTCCTCGGTAAAGATAACGCCCCCGAAATAAGCGAATGACTCCCTGCTGGCGTAATTCTCTTAAAACGCTTTGTAACACACCCTTGTGCTGTAGAGGCAGGCTTAGACGGACGAGCAGCTCTTTTTCTGTCGAAGGAAAATAACTGCGTCCGGCAATAAATTGTCCAACTGTTTTCAGTAAGTTTTCAAAAATACGTCGCCCTTTGCCCTCTGCAATAGGTTGCTCAATCTCTGTTGTGACTTCCTTAGAAGCCTTAGGCTTTTTTTCGCCTCGTTTTTTCCTGTCTGTCATGGACCATCTTGATATTTTTTTCGGTTTCCTAACTGCTCTTCAATCTATCATAAGAGGTGAATCCTTCATATAAAAATTCTAAAAACAGCTCTTCATTGCGCTTTTAGCTGCAGCCGATTAGAATAGCATAAAAAAACAACAACTATTCCCACCTTTATTCAAGAGTAGACGATGCAGGAACCTAAGCGTTATAATCACAAAGCCATCGAAGCGAAGTGGCAAAAGTTTTGGATGGATAACCGATCTTTTAAAGCCGATGCAACCAGCAAAAAGCCAAAGTATTATGTCCTTGATATGTTTCCCTTTCCCTCAGGGGCAGGCCTACACGTCGGGCATGTCGAAGGATACACAGCCACAGATATCGTCGCGCGTTATAAGCGGCAGCGTGGATTTGAGGTCTTGCATCCTATGGGATGGGATAGTTTCGGCCTCCCTGCTGAACAGTATGCCATTCGCACCGGAACACATCCGGCTGAAACGACGCGAGAAAATATTGATAACTTTCGTCGACAGCTGCAGTCGTTAGGGTTTAGCTATGATTGGGACCGGGAATTCGCAACAAGCGACCCCTCATACTACAAATGGACGCAATGGATCTTCACGAAGCTCTATGAAAAAGGTTTGGCCTATGTTGCCGAAATGCCTGTGAACTACTGCCCGGTTCTAGGAACTGTTTTAGCAAACGAAGAGATTGAAAATGGTCTATCAAAGGTAGGCGGTCACCCTGTCGAACGACGCCCCCTTAAACAGTGGATTCTCAAAATTACAGCCTATGCAGAGCGCCTTCTAGCCGATTTGGATCTTTTGGATTGGCCCGATAGCCTGAAGAAACTGCAAATTAACTGGATTGGAAAGAGTGTCGGCGCTCAAATCGACTTTGCTGTCGAAAGCATCGGCCAAACAATTACAGTCTTCTCCACCTGTCCAGACACTCTCTTTGGTGCTACTTATCTCGTTTTAGCACCCGAGCATCCTTTAGTAAAGGATCTAACACAAGAAGATCGTAAAGAGGAGGTTGCTACTTATATTAAAGAGGTCGCTTCTCGCTCCGAAATCGATCGCTCCGACCAAGGCAAGAAAAAAAGCGGTGTCTTTTTAGGAAGCTATGCAATAAATCCAGCTAATGGAAAATTAATTCCTATATGGATTGCTGACTATGTCTTAATGGGCTATGGCACAGGAGCTATTATGGCTGTGCCTGCACATGATGAGCGAGATTTTGAGTTTGCATCGCTCTTCAAGCTGCCAATTATTCCTGTCTATGATCCCAATGTGGCCTCTGCCAAAGATAAGGTGTCCGAGGAATCCAATCCTGAAGAGGTTCGACGTGAAGTTCTCAACGGTCAACGCTGCTGGCCATGGGATGGCACTAGCATCAATAGCCGTAACGAATCCGTCTCGCTCGAAGGAATGAATGTTGCCAAAGCCAAAGAGACGATGATCGTCTGGTTAGAGCAGCATCGCAAAGGGAAGCGCCATACAAGCTATAAATTGCGTGACTGGCTATTCTCTCGACAGCGCTACTGGGGTGAGCCATTTCCTGTTTTAACGTTTGAAGATGGCTCAAAACGTCTACTAGAGGTCGATGAGTTGCCTTTAACTCTGCCAGATATAAGAGAATATAAGCCCAGTGGCGATGGCAGCGGCCCTCTTTCTCAGCTGACAGACTGGGTCTATACGACTGATCCAAAAACAGGCAAGCCATCAAAGAGAGAGACTGATACAATGCCAAATTGGGCTGGTTCTTGCTGGTATTATCTACGTTTTTGCGATCCTCATAATGCGCAACACGCGTGGAGGCCTGATCTGGAAAAACGTTGGCTACCAGTCGATCTCTATATTGGCGGCGTGGAACATGCCGTTTTACACTTGCTCTACGCACGTTTTTGGCACAAAGTCCTCTACGACTGCGGCTACGTCTCTACTCTGGAGCCTTTTCAAAAGCTGCGAAACCAGGGATTAATTGTCGCCCGCTCCTACCAGCTTTCTAGCGGTGCCTATGTAGAGCCTTCCGATGTCTATGAAAAGGATGGAAAATATTACCATCGCCAAACTCATGAGGAGCTACGTTCACAAGTTGAGAAGATGTCTAAATCTAAACTCAACGGTGTCATACCCGACCAAATTATCGAAGAGTTTGGGGCTGATTCTCTACGTCTCTATGAGATGTTCATGGGACCATTAGAAAAAGAAAAGATCTGGAACACCGATGCTGTAAATGGTTGCAGGCGTTTTTTAAATCGCTTTTTTGATATTGTTAACTCCGATAAAGTGTGTGACGAGGAGAGTGTTGAAGCTTTGAAGCTAGGCCACCGCCTAGTTCACTATGCCACCCAAGATACCGAAGCGTTGCTGTTTAACACAGCAATTGCCAAGATGATGGAATTCGTTAATGAGTTCATCAAACTGCCAGCCTATCCTCGCTCTGTCCTTAAGATGGCAACGCAAGTCTTAAGTCCTTATGCTCCGCATCTTGCTGAAGAGGCATGGGAGATTCTAGGAGGCGAAGGGGAGTTGATGACAGCTCCTTATCCAATTGTTGATCCTGCGTTATTAGAAGATCCAACAATTACCTATGTTGTGCAAGTGAATGGCAAGGTGAGAGGTAAGTTTGATCTTCCCAAAGATCAAACAGAAGAGAATGTTCTGCAGGCAGCCAACAAGATTCCAGCTATCCAACGCTATTTAGATGGCAAAACTTTGCAAAAAGTGGTCTTTGTTCCTAATAAGCTGCTTAGCTTAGTTGTTGGAGAAGGGGAGAGTGCTTAAGGAATAGCGATAGCATACGTCTTCTGGAGTGCGGCGACTTGTCGCCGCTTTTTTGCTCGCTTCGACTTGTCGAAGCGTTGAAAGCCCTACTATTTAAATCTTTTTCTAGTATCCCAGCATCTCGACAAGTCGAGATGAGCAAAAAGCGGCGACAAGTCGCAGCACTCCAAAAGTAGTCTCAAAGGCTTTGTGCCTTTAGTTTCTTTTCTTAGAAAGTTTGAGGGGAGCGTTTGCTCGGAACAGCTGATCATATTTTTGAATTCTAGACAGAATTCAAAATCTTTAAGAAATTTTTCCGAACAGCAGTACGCATAAATAAAATTGCACTTATTAATGATCTTTTTAACCGCACCTGAATGAAAAAGAAATTTTCTTAAAGCGATAATATCCATTTCGATTTGCTTGAGAGCTGCTTTGACGATGATACGATCCTTTTTAAGTCGGTTTGAGGCGTATTTAAGAGCCTTTGCATCTTGGCGAACTGCAACTAAAACTGTTACATGGTCGTTTCTAAGCCTTTCTGACACATACTTAAGCGCTTTTCCATCTTGCATTACGGCTGCTAAAACAATTCCCCGATCGCTCCTAAAGGCTTCCGAAAGATATTTAAGGTTGAAGCCGCATTCACTCACTTTTTTCAAAACAATCGATCGATCGTTTCTTTGCTCTTTGGAAATGATCGAGTTGACAGAGAGTGGTTTTTTTTACGGGTGAGAGTAATTATAGAACAGAAAATCAACTTTCATATTTTTCTTCTTCCTCATCCCAACCGCTATTTCTCTTGCGTAACTCACTTTGGAAAGAAGCGGAGGCGCAGGCTGATTTAAAAGAGATTTGCACATGTAGAGCTCAGCCAAGCCTGGCAGATATAAGGTGGCAGCAGACAAATAATTCATGATATTTAAAGAGATGAGATTACTAGGAAACAAAAAGGGCGAAATGAACAACAATTTCTGAAATCTTGTTGTCCATTTCGCCCTTTTTGTCTTTTTAGGTCTCTTGATGATGGCAAGAGCCTTTTGAAAGAGATTACCAGCTTGATTTGGTAACGCCTGGAATCATACCGAAAGAGGCCATTTCGCGGAAGCAGAGGCGAGAGAGGCCAAATTTACGTAGGTAGCCACGGCTGCGACCAGTCAAAGTGCAACGGTTGCGTTGGCGGATAGGGGAGCTATCGCGTGGCAGTTTATTCAATGCGATGCGAGCCTGCTCGCGCTCTTCTTCTGAGAGAGACATATCCAAGGAGCGCTTTTTCAATTCTTGACGCTTATCCCATTTCAGTTTGACTAGGCGCTCACGACGCTTTTCTTTTTCAATAGATGACTTTTTAGCCATGTGTCTTGTTACCTCTTTGCTACTTTTTGCGGGCTGGCCCTTTTTGCCGCTGCTTGCGGTTAGGGTCGCGCTTATTAATCACATAAAGACGCCCGCGGCGGCGTACGAGAATGTCGCCTTTTTCGGGGTTGGGTTTTACTGATGCTCTAACTTTCATCTCAGTATCCTGGTTCGTTTTAAGTCACCTTGATTTATAATGCAATTCACAATTCTTTTCAATGACTTAAGAGTATTTTTAAGCAAATGCATTCAATTAATCCTTCAAACGAATTGGCTCCTATTGTTTATTGGGACGGTAGCTGGTGCCAAAAAGGGGAAGTTTATATTCCGATCAACGACCGTGCAGTGCTATTTGGAGATGGTCTTTTTACAACATTGTCTGTTAGGGAAGGTAAGGTTGAAGGCTGGAAAAGGCATTTACAGCGTCTGCAACAGCAGGCAGAGCAGATCAATTTGGAGTGGAAACCAATTGATTCTAAGCTTGTTGAGCAGCTGGTGAAAGTCAACCAAGCAGAGAGGGGAGTGTGGCGTCTAAAAATGATGATGACGGCCTCGGGAGGACCTTCGGTTAATTTGCCCGCTCGTTCAGTTGGCCATCTCTATATGGAACTTAACTCTTATGAGCCGCCTCAAAAAGCTCTTCATCTAGGAATCTATCCAGAGCCTGTTGTCTCGCCTCTCTCTCGATTAAAGAGTTTAGCCTATTTAGAGCGCTTATGGTTAAAGCAGTGGGCACTTTCTCAGGGATATGACGATGTCGTTCTTACCTCTGCCGACCGCTTTGTTACAGAAGCTTCAACTTCAGCTCTCTTTTGGCTTGTCGATGAAACCTTTTATTATCCTGATGAAACGCTTCCTAGACTTCCTAGTATTGCGCTTGAGGTTTTTTGCGAGGTGGCGAAGGGGATAGGAATGCAGGTGGCCAAGATCTGCTGTAGGGTTGAGGAGATTCCCTCGGATGCAGCCCTATTCATCTGCACCGCCCTTATGCCGCTTTGTCCCATTGCTAGTTGTGGTTCAGCTGTTTTTTCAGTAGATTGGGAGAGCGCCGAGCAGCTTCGAAGAGCCTATCTTAAGCAAGTCGGCGGCATCTCCGTTATAGATTTGGATCTTTAGGGTTGCAATTGGTTAATTAATTCTGTATGCTAATGTCTGCTATTTACAATCTATGGTGAAAACATATTAGAAAGGATTGATCGTGAAACGCACTTACCAACCGAGTAAAATTTGCCGTAAAAAAGAGCATGGCTTCCGTAAGCGCATGTCTACCTCCAGCGGCCGCAAGATCATTAACCGTCGTCGTCGCGAAGGTCGTCGTCAACTAACAAGAGCGTAGTTGTGCGGCGGAGTTTTCCAAAGAGGGCGCGCCTGCGGACGCGCCGTGAATTTCTCCGTTTTTCTAATCCCCAACTGCGTTTAGTTGGAAAGGCAATTATTATTGAAACTCTAGAGCAGCAGCTCGGCATTACGCGCCTAGGAGTTACTGTCTCTAAACGCTTTGGTAAAGCACACCAGCGCAACCGATTTAAACGGATTGTGCGCGAGGCTTTTAGACTCTGTCAATCTCAGCTGCCTGTTGGATTAGACCTCAACGTCAAGCCGCGCAATGATGCTTATGTCGCTTGCAGCCAATCGATCGAACAAGAGATGCTCCGTTTGTTGAATTCGCCTCATGACTATGCCCAAGCCTCTCGACCTTTCAGGTCTCAATCCCGAACAGCATCGGGCCGTTCTAACGACCGAAGGACGCCTGCTCATTCTAGCCGGGGCGGGTAGCGGCAAAACACGTGTCCTCACCATGCGGATGGCCTATCTCATCCGTCACAATCATGTCCCACCTACTCATATTCTTGGCTTGACCTTTACAAATAAAGCTGCGGCAGAGATGCGTCATCGCCTGGCAACATTGGTCGATCCAAAGTCTGCTAAACTTGTCACGCTGGCAACTTTCCATAGCTTTTGCATGCAGATTTTACGCCGTGAGATCGCTAGGCTTGGCTATACCACCCATTTTACTCTCTATGATGAGCAAGAGATTCGGCGCTTAGCGATGCAGATTGCGCGTGATCTGTTAGAAATTAAGGGCGAGCTGCCCTCCTTGGCAAATTCATTGGATGCCATCTCTAAAGCGAAGCAGCGTAGCGCCGATTTTCTGAACCTGCCTCCCACAGGCTCTCGTTGGCACGATCGCTTTACAAAAGAGCTTTATGAACGTTTGCATCAAAGTTTGCGCGCACATAATGCTGTCGATTTCGATAGCTTAATTACGCTTTGTATCGAACTGTTTGAAAAACATCCTGATGTTTTGCAGCGCTATCAAGAGCAATATCGCTATGTCATGATTGATGAATATCAAGACACTAATCCGATCCAGCATCGCCTTGCCGAGTTATTAACCCAGCGTTCACGCAACCTCTGCATTGTTGGCGATGACGATCAATCGATCTATGGTTGGCGCGGAGCCGAAGTAAAAAACATCTTGAGCTTTACCGATGCCACGGTGATCAAGTTAGAGCAAAATTATCGCTCCGTTTCGACCGTCCTTCATGCTGCCAACGCTGTCATTAAACATAACCAGTCGCGGCATGCCAAAGTGTTGTGGGGAGATCAGGGTGAAGGAGAGAAAATTGAAATTTTCCATGCGCCTACAGAGCGGGATGAAGCTGAAGCTGTTGTTGCACGGATTGTACGTTTAAAACAGACTAAAGGACTGAAATGGAGAGATTGTGCTGTGCTCTATCGCTCCAACGCCCTCTCTCGTTCGATTGAGCAGGCGCTGATGCGCTATAGTTGGTTTGACGGAAAGCAGTATGTTAGAGGTGTGCCCTATCGTATCTTTGGAGGTACAGAGTTTTATGAGCGACGTGAAGTTAAAGATATGCTCTGCTATCTGCGCGTGCTCCTCAATCCCCGCGATCAAGAGGCTCTTTTAAGGATTGCCAATCAGCCGAGGCGCGGCATTGGAGAGCAGTCACTAGATCTTCTGACGGCTTACAACCGCTCTGAAAACATTTCTCTTTGGGAAATCTTTTCGGGAGTCGCATCCTCCGATTCTAATTGGGATGCTCTTCGCCAAAAATTATCTGCACCTGCTTTGGCAGGAATTCGTGATTTTATGAATTTAATGCGAGGCGCTCGGGATAGGTTTCTGAGTCTATCGCTTGACGATGCCATGCAGCATCTCATCCACGCTTCAGATTATATGCGGGCGATTAAGGAGGAGGTGAAGAGCGAGCGGATGAGAGCGATGAAGTGGGAGAATGTGCAAGAGCTTGTGGCTGCAGCCAAAGAGTGGGTGGAGGATGCCGCTAAGATTGCTTTAGAGACCGCTCATGTTAAAGCGCCTCTCGACTATTTGGCCGACTTTATCGGGTCTATTGCCTTAGATTCATCTTGGCAAAAGCAGAGTCGAGATCAGGCTCATGAAGATTGTGTGACGCTATTAACGATACACAGTTCAAAAGGGTTGGAGTTTCCGGCTTGCTTTATCATCGGATTAGAAGATCATATCATCCCGCATGAAAAGAGTCTCAAGGAGTCTGGTGTTGAAGAGGAGCGCCGTCTCATGTACGTAGCGATCACGCGTGCCATGCGTCATTTGACACTTAGCATGGCTACAAAACGTAATCACCACGGAAGAGAGACTCAAACAAAGCCGTCGCGCTTTCTCTTGGATCTTCCCAAAGATCTCCTCTATGTGACCCGTTGGGATCAGCTTCTCAGCGTGTCGCTAGCTTAATTTTAATGTTTTCAATGGCTTTGTTGATGTCTGGGCGGGCAGAGCTTGGAGCTGTGGTGTAAGAGTCTTCGGCGTATTTTAGAGCTTTAGAAAAATCTTTGTGGCCATACAGCACTTGTGAAACGATAAGTTGCAGGCGCCAAATATTTTCAGAGTCCTGTTTTTGAAAGGTGTTGATGTAGCTGATTAAGGGCTCTAAGGCTTTCTCTGGGCTGATTTGACCCTTTTCTAGGTCTTCGTTATAGGCTTCAAAATCAATTAGAGCAACTTTATAGTGGGTCCATAGTTGATTATTGGGATCGTTTTGAAGAAGCTGTTGTCGCAAAACAACAGCTTGTTGGTCATTAATATGTCCTTCGCTCACGAGCAGTCGATACTGCTCGGTGAGGAAGTATTGCGAGTGGTCAGACTGTAATCCCAGCTGAACAATCTTATTCATATCGTCTTTAAGCTGATATTCGGAAGCTTTTTCATAAAGACGCTTTAAATCTTGTCCTTTTTGAGACCCTTGGTCCAATGTGGCTGCCCGCTGTTGGTATCCCTGAAAGTCATCGACCATTTTGATCAGATGCTCTGCATATTGCTTTCCACCCCCAGGACGATAGCCTGTTGTTCCAATCCGTTTCTGCTTGGAATCGATGATCACTAAGGTAGGAAATCCACGGACTTCATATTTCTTTTGCAAATCACGATTTTGCTGAGAAAGTGTTGGGTCTTGGGCTTTATAGATAGGGAAGTCGAGGAGGAGAAAGACAAATCTTGGACCGGCGAGCTGAGCAAATTCAGGCGTATCTAACGCCTCTTTCTCGAGCTTAGTACACCAGCCGCACCAGTCTGAACCGGTGAAAAACATCACGATCGGTTTTGACTCACGCTGGGCTTTTTGAACTGCTTCATCATAGTTGCGAAGCCAATCAACTCTGCCTGGGGCCGCGTCACTGGCTTGCAGTAGTTGACCCAGTAGCAGACAACACATTAAGACTAGGGAAAAACCTTTCATGCTTCTCTTATTCAGTCTGAATAGCTCACATAAGCTTATAGACTGCCTTTTAATGATTGCTTTTTGGATCCATCTCCACAAAATGTAGAGCTCATGCGAATTGTAGCATTGCGCCCTCTCTAATGCAAGACGCTAGATTAAAGTTTATTGCATCTTGACGTTACGGGCAATCTATTGGCATACTGCTAGAAACATTTAAAACTTGTGATTTTATAAATGGACTATCCAGCTGTTGTCATTCTACGTCATCGAAAAGAAAACTTAAAAAAATGTAGTTTAAGGGGGTTAGAGGAGCGATCCGACCTTGCTTTTTATACCTATCCGCATAAGATGCCAGAAGATCTAAATGGATACTATCTATTGGATATGGAAGGAGAGCCCCTATCTTCGAAAGATGTTGACAAACCTCTCCTTTTGATTGACGGCACCTGGCGTTATGCTGCGGTGATGCATCGCTGTGTGAATGAACGGTTTTCTCTGATTCCCAGAAGCTTACCGACACATTTTCGAACGGCCTATCCGCGTCGCCAAGAAGATTGTCCCGATCCCTCTCGCGGGCTGGCTTCTGTCGAAGCGCTCTATATCGCGATGCAAACTCTAGGATATGACTGTAGTGGTCTGCTTGACCACTACTATTGGAAAGAGGAATTTTTGCGCTTAAATTTTAATTAATTTAAGTATTCAGGATTCTGACAAGCGCATTGAGTTCTGCCAAATCAGCCATTGTGATCAGATCTTTTTTCATAATCACTAAAAGTTTTTTTCTTACCTGTGGAATTAGTTAAAGGCTACTTAGATTGCATCAGTTTGGGGGCTTCATAGAGTTCAAAAATTCCCTCTTTTGCCTGGTTGCTGTGCTGAAGATCTAAGTTTGTTCCCTCTGGAGGAATTGAGGGGGCAATATTATATTTTCTAAGTAGTAGGCGCATATCATAGGCATACATGCGCGCCTCTTTACGCTGTTCAATCAATTCAAAATTACGGCTCTGATCTCCTGGCGGTACTGCTTTTTCTTTATTCTGTGGGGTTTGTGGAGCTGTGCTAAAATAGGGGCCATAACAGGCAACTAACTTGGCCCGCTGCTGGCTTTTTAAATAGTCATAAACATTTTGGGGAACATTTTCACTGACTTGATATTGTACCAAAACGTCAGAGAGAATTTGAAAGAGAGCACGGTCAACTGCTCTAGCTCGGCGTTCCTGTCTCTCCGCACTAGTTTTAGGAGGAGGGGTCCCTTGATTTTCTTCACGTGTATAGCGTTCAACTAACTGGTGGATTTGAGGGGTTCTGCGGCTTAACTCAAGGTAAATGAGATACCAACTGCTCTGGCTTACCTGATTGAGTAGCAGACCTTTTTCTAAAATTGTTCGGTTAAAAAAAGAGCTTTCCAGCTGCGCTTCACACGCAGAAGAAGCTGATAAGGAGTGACTTGTCGACATACAACAGAGAGCTATGATCAAAGCTAGCGGCCGGGCGATCCGTTGCATAGAGCCTCCTCTTGGTCGGTCTTTTGTTGAACCAGATAGCAAACCTCTTTTTGCAAAGCAAGCAGATGTGTCAGCTTGCCAAATAATAGGCACTTATCTTACATCCTAGTCAAATGGGTCCAATAGGTTTATTAAGTCACAAGCAGCGCAAATTTCGAGGCCCTATGAAAATAGCCACACTCTTTAGCATACTTGGTCTCATCTCTTCATTTGGAGCGCTTTCAGCAGAAGTCGTGCATACGACTCTGCCAAGTTGCGATCCGACAATTCTAACGAAATTTTTCCCTGCCCCTCTTGTCTCGGAAACACTAGATGCCTACAATGTAGCCCTCTACAACCATCAACTTATTGTGAAAGACTTGAGCAATCGAGATCAAGATGTCATTCGCACCTTTGAGACAAAGGCTCGCTTGCAGCGGCCTAAACCTCTTATTGTTAATGAGCAGACCCTAGCCGATCCTGCCACTCGAAAGGCTGTAATGGTTCTATTTGACGCTAGCTTACTAGAGGTTTTTACCCAGGTTTTAAAGCGCTACGCCATCACCAATCAGGAACAAATTCAAGCGATGTTTGACCACCTTCAGATCAAAAAAGCTGAATATTTCGACCAATGTGTTTCCAGTGGAGCAATAAAATCTCCTCCCGGTTATCCTAATTCCGACGGCACTACGACTCCTGTCACGCAGCCGGCATCTGCACCAGTACCAGTAAGGGCAGTTCCAACGACGACAGTGCCTGCTTTGCCGGCTCCGGGGAGCAATCAGATCCAAATTAAAACTCCAATCCCTGCTAAATAGGAGGAAGGCGTTGAGACTTGTCTGGGGAGTATTAGATCGCATTTGTGTGGTAATTGGAGCACTCCTTTTTGCGCAAATTCCACTCTTTATGCAATCCTATACACAGCGGCTCGCCGGGCATGCTGAGGAGCTCTCCACACAGGTCGAGCAGCTTAGACAGGTGGCGATGCTGGGTAATAAAACTTTAGAGCAGTATATCGGAAAATTTTTACAGAGCAACGATCCCGACTTTAGCCATCAAGGGCAATGGATGCAGCGCTTGGTCGATCGATGGGAGTATCTTTCAACTGCCTATACCTCCTTGCAAGAAGCCTCTCCTTGGAGTAGACCCCTTGAATTTTTCCACTATTTTGACTCTCAAATTGCAAAGCCAACCTTCGAACAGTTTGAACCAGGCTTGCCTTTTACTTTAGAGGGGGGAGCTTATGCTCTAGTTGGAGTTGTCGTTGGATTCTTTTTATTTCGTCTCTTACTAAGAGCTCTCTTGAGCGTTCGCTACTTATTTAAACCTTTTCAAAAAAACATTCCTTCTAAATCTTCTGTGTAACAAAAAGTCTACTGAATCATTCATCTTAATAAAATCTTAATGGATTTTGACTTTAATTGCTGTTAAGAATTTATTGAGATTATTTACATTTGATTTGTTGAGAGAAAAATGGCGGTTGCAGTAAGCGAGTTTGGAACAATACCTGGTGAAAACTACGGGACAACACCTGATGAAATCAGGGAACAGATCGTCAAAAATGTGATTATAGAAGCATGTCAAGATAGAGATTATCAGACTTTAAGTGCAATTTTTCAGGTTTGCGAGCAGTGGCGTGGAATGGCTGATGACATTCTTTCTAAGTCTATTATTGCTACTGGCTTAGTTCCAATTGATAAACCAGTTGAAATCTATCGCACTCTAGCTAAGCATCCAATTAGCCTTACTGCTGTTATAAATGAAATCAAGCGGCTCTATGGAGATTTTCCCGAGGAATGGAAAACAAAACAAAAGCATCAGCAGGTGCGAATTATTGCGATGTTGATAGAATATACTCTGCGCGGAGAAAAAGATTCTGTAAAACCGCCATTAAATTGCTTAGTTCGAATCATAAATGAATTCAATCATCATAAGCAATTCATGTCTAAAGAGCTTGAAGTTAAAGAGTATCAGGGATTTTTAGAAAAGACAGCACACGACTGGCTGTATACACAGACGCCAACAAATGACCCTCTAGTCCCTATTCAAGAAGAGTTACGCTCTCAAATTTCAATTGAAACAGAGAGCTTTTACAGTAAAAATTTTGAGATCATTAAAACAGATCCAGAGCATCCTCTCTCTCTCTTTTTCTTTCAAAGGTTTTATAATAAATTCAATCTACCAGCTATTCAACAAACGATGCTGGTCACTAGCGGAAGTTTAAGGATTGACTGGGTGGCGCAGCCTTGCTTGACTCTAAAACTTCATCGTCCTTTAACCAGTGATCGAGAAAAGTTATTTAACGATCCGACGAATTTAGACCCCAATCAAACTTTTTTTAACGGAGATCCTCATCGCTACACATCGGACCATATTGCCTTTATGATGGCCCAAACGGCTTTTAAAACCCGTCGTGATTTGGGTGATTTGGCAACGCTATTGAAAGAGAAGCTGAATGTCAATATTTGCCGCCTAGATAATTTTATAAGAGCCTGTATTCAGGTAAACACAAACGCTTCTAATGGCTCCACATTCGATTCAAAAGAGCCTTTATTTGTTGAGTTGCTGAATTTCGTTAGGGAACAAAGCCAATTTGACCGAAATCAATTTGTTTCCAATGTCGTGAAAATTTTAAATCGAACCGATGGTTTCTCTGCTGAAGTTAAAAAAGCGATCTTTAAATCGATTATTCCTTTGATTCCTGGCTGCAATGCGACTTTTACTCAATCTCAAGTACTGCCTGAAGGAGAGAGCCGTACAAACGTCAGTTATTTAACTTATGTTTGTCAAAATGAAGCAGTTTTTGGAATCGAAACCATTCATGACTTGTTAGCCAAGAAAAATAGTTCATTTAGTCCTATTCCTGCGAATGAGCTCGAAGTCTTGCTCTCAACACTCACCCTTAAATTTTTACAAGAAGCGATTTGCTCAAATGACCAAAAGCTATTTGATCGAAATAGAGAAGTGATCCATCAGCTGTTAAGAAACGCATACGAAGGATCTCCTGAAATTTTAGAAAGCCAAAAGTTTTTGGCGATGACTTGGTTTATGGTGCCCGAAAAACCCACACTAGAGAAAAAGCTAAAGTCAGTAGCACCTGGAGATGTTCTTTTTACCCAAGATTTTGAATCAATTCGCCAGCAAGGAATAGAAAATGTTGATCCAGCTTTATGGCGTCTATTTTCTTTGGCAGATGCGCCAAAAATCGCTCTTTGGTGTACCCGTTGGTTAATTGATGCTCGTGCTTTTGTTTCGCTATATGATGCTGGAAAAAATGCCTCTTTCCCTATCCAAAGTTCGGTTGCTTTCGCTGTGTTAAAGGAGCTGCTGAAGAAACCGCAGCATTTGGTTCTTAACATTTTATGTGACGTATTTAGTAGCTGGAGCTATACAATCGAAGATTTTAATCTTCTGCAGGCAGAGTTAAAAGATGTTTTGGAAAAAAGATTTTTTAATCCAAAGCTTTTAACCTCTTTTCTAAAAAATGAAGCGATCCCTATAAATCCTGTTATTTTAAATCAATTTTCTCAGTGGGGCGCTACTCTACCTGTTAATGCCATCCAATCTTTAGCGCCTATTTCAGTCCAAGATGAGGTGATCTCCATTTTAAAGGGTAAATTTGGATGTGAAAAACATCAAAATTTAAAAAGAGCTTCGCAAGAAAATAAAAGCGTTGTATCAAAGAATGTAAGAAAAAAGTTGACGCCAAACGATGAGAAAATAAATGGCATTGCGAGCAATTTTTCCAGGAAGCTTTGATCCGCCTACTATAGGCCATTTCGATTTGATTCAAAGGGCAGCCGCTCTCTGTGATGAGCTCGATGTTGTCGTCGCTGTCAATATCGACCGTTCAAGCGCTCTTTTTACTCCCGAAGAGCGGGTGCAGCTTTTGCAAAAGCTTCCCCTAAGTTCCAATGTCTTTGTCCATGTCTGGGCAGGACTGTTAGTCGACTATGCTAAGGAGACAAAAGCTAATTTGATTTTTCGTGGCATGCGGCGAGCAAGTGAGTGGGATGCCGAGTGGCCTCGGGCTTGGATGCAGCGTCAAATGGGTGATCTGGAAACTCTGTTTATTCCGGTTAACCCTCTATATAGTGCCATCAGTAGCTCTTTAGTGCGAGAAGTGGGGCGCTTTGCTAAAGACCTGCAAGGTCTTGTCCCTGATGCCATTGCTACTCAAGTGTATGACCGCATTCATGAGCGAGCGACTTAAGTGGGGATAAGCTAAAGAGTATATGGAGTGCGACTTGGCACCGCACTCAACGATTCGCGTCACAAGCAGCTCTTGTGTAATCGAAGGCATTAAAAATCATGCCGGCCAGAAAGAGCTCTAGCTAAGGTGCTGCCATCAATATAGTCGAGCGAGCTTCCCATCGGAATTCCAAAAGCAAGCCTTGAAATTTTAAGGTTTGGAATTGATTGCAACCGCTCTCTCAAATAAAGTGCGGTTGCATCACCTTCTAAGGTTGCATCGAAGGCTAAAATTAACTCTCTTATTCCATGCTCTTCAATTCGTCGACAAAGTCCTTCGCAGCGCAGTTGTTGCGGCCCAATCCCTCGTAGGGGAGAGAGGAGCCCTCCCAGCACATGATAGAGCCCTAAAAACTCCCCCGTCTGCTCGATTGAGCATAGGTCACGGTAGGTTGCGACAACGCCCATGACTTGGGTGGAGGCTCTTTCAACTGTACAGAGGGTACAGGCGCCTGGATCAATGAGAGCACCGCATTCCGAGCAGTTGTGTAAGGCTTGGGGAGTCTGCGCAATGGCTTGGCCAAACGCCTGCTGCTCAGCAGAATCCCAACGCAAAATTTCAAAGACGTAGCGTTCAGCTGTCCGAGATCCAACACCTGGAAGCTTACGCAGCTGGTCAATTAGAGCCATCAGATGACGAGGATAATGCATGGAGCCTCTTTTTTAGTAAGATGGATTCCAATTTTAGCAAACTGTGTAAATAATAGCAGCTCTTTTTCTTTTAGAATTTAATGAAAATATGTTAATCTTATTGGCTTTAGGATGACTTCAGAACATCCAATGCATTTTAAAAGAGCAGTAAGCATGATCACTTCACAGACTTCGGCTAAAGAGCTTCGAGCTCGAATTGTTGGAATTAGCTCCTATCTACCTGAACAGGTGCTTTCTAATAGCGACCTTGAACAGATGGTCGATACCTCAGACGATTGGATTGTGACTCGAACTGGAATTAAAGAGCGCCGTATCGCTGATTCTGAAGAGTGCACATCTGATATGGGGGCCAAAGCAGCTGAAAGGGTTTTAGAAAAATGTAGGGTTGATGTCAGCGAAATCGATTTGATTATTGTTGCCACACTGACACCCGATTACAAAACCCCGAGCACTGCAGGCATCATCCAATCCAAACTTAAGGCTACTAAAGCCGCTGCATTTGACTTGCAGGCTGCCTGTTCGGGATTTATCTACGGTCTAGCAACAGCTAAAGCCTATGTAGAGTCACGTCTAGCTAGACGTGTGCTTTTTATTGCCAGTGAAAAGATGTCAAGTGTTGTCGACTATACCGATCGCAACACCTGTATTTTATTTGGCGATGGTGCTTCAGCTGCAATTATTACTGCCGAAGGGCCAGGACTGATGGTTGACCATATCGAATTAGGTAGCGATGGAGATTTGGCGAATCTTATCTTGATTCCAGCTGGAGGAGCCAAGATTCCTTACAGCGAAAAGGTCTGTTTAGAGCGCCAGCAGTATGTGAAGATGGCAGGCAAAGAGGTTTTTAAACATGCCATCCGCCGCATGGGCTCTGTCATCCATAACTGCCTCCAATCAGCTCAAATCGACGAATCTCAAGTCCGCTGGCTGATTCCACATCAAGCCAATGTCAGGATCTTAGACGCCGTTGCCGAAGGCTTTTCTGTTCCGGTGTATAAAATTTTGCATAAATATGGCAATACATCTGCTTCAAGTATTGGGATAGCCTTGAGTGAGCTCTTGGATGAAGAAACTCTCTCTCATGATGACCGCATGCTGCTCGTCGCCTTTGGTGCCGGACTCACGTGGGGCGGTGTTCTGCTTCGCCATCATGCACCTGAAAAAGTTTAACAAGGAAGAGACTCATGAAACGTCGCGTTGCCCTACTATTTCCCGGACAGGGAGCCCAAGCCGTAGGAATGGGTAAATCATTTGCGGACCATTACGCCATTGCTCGCGAAACGTTTGAAGAGGCGAATGATCTCCTTAACCGCAATCTCTCTAAAATTCTTTTCGAAGGCCCTGCCGAGCTTTTAACCGAAACACGCAATAGCCAGACAGCTCTCTTCGTGACAAGTTTTGCTGTCTGGAGAGTTTTGCAACAGGAGTTTAAGGAGTGGGAGCCCGTTGTCGCTGCTGGATTTAGCTTAGGAGAATATAGTGCTGTCGCTGCTGCTGGATGGCTGCCCTTTCGTGACGCTTTAAAGCTGGTCGATATCCGCGGATCTCTCATGCAGCAAGCCTGTGAAAAGAGCAGCGGAAAGATGGCTGCAATCATTGGATTGACAGCACAGCAGGTAGAAGAGCTTATCAGAGACTTAAGACTACCAAACGATCTCTGGGTGGCCAACTATAATGCTCCAGATCAGATTGTCATTTCTGGTACTTTACGCGGCATCGAAGCTGGAGTAGAGGCAGCCAAAGCGAAAGGAGCCCGCCGTGCCATGCCGCTTAATGTTCATGGTGCCTTCCATAGCGGCCTGATGCAAGAAGCCGAAGAGCGCTTGATTCCTCATTTAAATGAGGCTCCTTTTGCTTCCCAGGGTTTGCCTCTAGTGATGAATCTTAACGCCAAACGGACAGATCAAAAAGATGCAGTCATTCAAAATCTTTCTCAACAAATGACCCATTCTGTGTGTTGGGAAGCGAGCATGCGTGCAATCGAACAGCAGGGAGTAGATCTCTTTTTAGAAATTGGCTGTGGAAAAGTGCTAGCTGGATTGAATAAGCGAATAGGAGTCCAAGCAAATACCTTAAGTATCGATGCTGCTGAAGATATGGAGTCGCTAAGCAAAGTGGCTGTGGGCTAGAAAAGAGGAAAAGAGAAATGAAATTTGGACCACTTCTTGAAGGAAAACGTGCGATTATTTCTGGCGGCACTGCGGGCATTGGTTTGGCTGTAGCCAAATTATTTGTGGAACAGGGTGCTTGGGTTGCCATCTTGGGGACTAACCCTGAAAAGGGTAAAGAGGCTTGCAATGCAATTGCAGGCTATGCTTCAAAGCCGGATCAGGTGGCCTTTTATGCTGTCGATGTCTCAAAAAAAGGCGAAGTTGATCGCACCGTTCAAGAGATTCTTAATCAAGTGAACCAGATTGATATTCTGGTGAATAACGCTGGTATTACGCGCGATCAGCTTTTGATTAGAATGAGTGAAGAGGATTGGGATCGTGTGTTGGAGATTAATCTCAAATCCTGCTATAATCTCTCTCACGCCTTGATGCGCAGCATGATTCGAGCTAGACAGGGTAAAATAATTAACATGAGCTCGATTGTTGGATTGTGCGGAAACGCCGGTCAAACAAACTACTGTGCATCTAAAGCGGCGATGATTGGGTTTACTAAATCTTTAGCTCAAGAGCTTGCATCGCGTAACATTTGTGTCAATGCCATTGCACCCGGTTTTACTGATACACAGATGACTAGAGAATTAAATCAGGCGCAGCGTGACGCTCTCCTAGAGCGCGTTCCCCTAGGTCGCATGGGACGCCCTGAAGAGATTGCGCAAGCAGCTCTCTTTCTCGCCAGTGCGATGTCTGACTATATCACTGGGCAAGTGATTGTCGTCGATGGCGGGTTAAAAATGTAATATATTTATTTGTAAGGAGAAACTATATGCAACATAGCGAAGTTAATCAAAAGGAAGTTACTATGAGCAAGTCAGTTCAAGAACAGGTCATCGATATTATCGTTGATAAGTTTGGCGTTGAGCGCGACGAAGTCACGTTAAATAAATCTTTTGTCGAAGATCTAAAAGCCGATTCTCTTGATCTCACAGATCTTATCATGGCTTTTGAACTGCATTTCAACTGCGATATCTCAGAAGAGCAAGCCGAGCAGATTCGCACAGTTGGCGATGCTGTTAAATATCTTGAAGGTGTTGTTGCTAAGCAAAAATCTTCGAGCTAACAAAAGCCAATTCGCAAGTAATATTAAGCGCAAAGGCGCAAAGAAACGAAGAAATACATTTTATTTTAAGATGACTTTCTTTGCCTCTTTGCGCTTTGTGTTTAAACAGTTCAAACTTTGTAAGTGTTCTGTCGGTAGTAAAAAAACGATATTGCACGATATCTTCCAGTCATATCGCTAGTTATTAATAAATAAACATGGCACTTTCAATAAGTTTGTCGTTCTCATTGTTATATCGTTATAATTTTTAATTTATAAATTGTAGTCGTTCACTTACTTAACAAAAAGTTACTTTTATTGTTGAACACAAAGGCACAAAGACTCAAAGACACGAAGATAAACGATTAAATTGTTTAAATAGTGTCATCTAAAATGTATTTCTTCGTGTCTTTGTGTTACGTATCCTAAAAACGTAATTGTTCAGTTGGTAATAAAATAAATAGATGAGAAGCAGCATCTCTTTGCTTTAAAACATTAAAAATTTTATTGTGATAAAGGGAGTGGTCTATCTCAAATAGGTAGCTCTCTCACTTAAACTCATTAGGAGGCTATCATGGCTGCAAGTTCGAGTGAAAAACTAGCTGAGAAGACCAAAACAGCTCAAGCCACATGGCCAGATTTTATGGTCAGTTTGTATGACAAATTAACCGGCAAGGGCGCTGAGATTACCTACGAATTTCAAGATTTTAGCGTGCATATTCCTGCAAAATTAGGGGAAAATCCAGGTCACTTCCATTGGAAAATTGATGGAACCCTAAACATCCGAACATCAGAGAATATACAACACGAGCAAAATGGCGAATAAGCTTCACATCAATGGTAGGCTTTTATTACATTTGAATCGTGCTCCAATTGATCTAGAAGGGAGAGGCGATTCTATTCACATTACCTTTTCTACAATCCGCTCTCTAAAAAACTTCTATCTGTTTTTTAGAGGGTGGCTGAGTAGAGAGCCGCGTCTGATCCAATGGATAGAGGAGCTAGAGCGGTTTACTCCTGTTTACTACTACTTTGCTGGAGAGTTGATTGCTGAGTCGGGTCCTCAGGTCTCGTATCAAGAGAGCAGCCGTACGCTTGGCCTACGTCAGACAAAGCTTTATAAAGGTAAGTTATTCAAGTCTCTATTCAAAGGGTTATTTCAGGTTTCAACGTAGCTCTGAATACGTAGTGGAACCTTCTTGAAAGGAATTCACACGGTAAGTAATCAGAGAAACAAGATAGATGCTGAGTAGGCTAAGAATAAACCCTGGAATCATGGCAGGGACAGCCAAGTCAGTAAGAGATGGTCCCCAAAGGTGCCAAGTGCCTGCAACAGTTCCTCCCACAACAATACCGGCCAATGCTCCCAAACGAGATGTTTTTGGGTAGTAGAGAGACATTAAAACAAGTGGGCCAAAGGAGCAGCCTAAGCCAGACCATGCATACAAAACGACCTCTAGGACAGTGCTATTTTGCGCGAGAGCGATGACGAGAGAGAGAAGGCTCACTAAAATCACGCCAATACGCGAAGCATAGAGCAAGTTTGCTGAACTTGCTTCACGATGAAAGAGATGCTTGTAAAAATCTTCGCTCAAAATAGATCCACAAACAAGAACTTGTGAGTCCATTGTAGACATGTTTGCAGCTAAAATTGCACACAAAATAAAGCCTGCAAAGAAAGGAGTAAATGAAGATTTTACCATTTCAACAAAAACAAGTTCAGGATTGGCTAAAGTCTCATTGAAGAATCCAATCCCAACAATTCCTACAATAATTGCTGCTGATAAAGCAAAAAATTGCCACGTCATTCCAACATATTTAGACTTTACCATCTCATCAGGATCATTAATTCCCATGAATTTTGTTAAAATATGAGGCTGACCAAAGTATCCCAGCCCCCATCCAAAAATTAGAAAAATGGTCGACAGAAAACTTTCGCTGTTCCAGCTGCTTCCGATAAACCCAAGCGAGATATTTTCACTCTTTGCGTTCTCAACAATTGTCTGCCAGCCGTCGGGCAATGAATAAAAGGCGACAAACGGCACGAGGGCAATCATTGTTAACAGAAAAAGTGCTTGAAAGAGATCTGTCCAGGCTACGGTAACAAAGCCACCATAAAACGTATAGATCATGACAACAGCTGAAGCCACTGTGACGCCAAACGTATAGTCGATTCCAAAAATGGATTCGAATAACAGTCCCATTGCAATGAGTCCAGCGGAGAGGTAGCTTGTTAAAAAGATCAGGGCCATCAAAGCCGTAAAGATGCGAAGAGTGCCGCTTTTATCGTGAAAACGATTTTCAAAAAAAGTGGAGAGGGTATAGCTTTTGTATTTTTCAGTCTCTGTCCTTAGCTTCTTTGCAACAAACTGCCAGTTTAACCACATGCCGATGAATAGGCCGACCCCTGTCCAAGCGTTTGCTAATCCACCAATATAGATCGCAGCTGGAAAAGCCATGAAAAGCCATGCGCTCATGTCGCTAGCATGTGCCGACAAAGCCGTCAGCCAAAAATTTACCGATCGGTTTCCCATGATAAATTGAGCCGAGCTTGTCTGCTTGCGATGGGATAAAATGGCGATGACAAATAGAATTGCAAAGTAGATAGCAAATGCTATCAAAACAGATAGGCTCACAGATCCTTCCTAAAGCTGTCATGGATGTATTGTGCGAAAAGCGGCAAAAGACCAAATAATCGATAGAGGCTTTATTCCCTTTCGTTAAAAGAATAGAATAAAGATTTACTCGATTTTGTTCAATTGCTTTCCCTGCGGCAACTCCTTTTTTTACTTGTTAGAATAGGAGAGGCACTGGATATAGACATCGGCTTCTCCCCACAGAAAAGGAAGCGTCAGCTGCTTTTCTATTAGAAAATAGGGGTAGTCGCAGTAATCTTGTAAAGGATAGCTCACCGTAATAATTTGTGTTCCTGAGGGCAAGTGAGAGAGGTGAAGGATTAACTTTTTAATAGCCCTCTCTTCTAATGTCGTTCCATAAAGATAGATGCACGTAGCGCCTTTCAATGAGGCATGAAGGAAGTCCTTCTGCTCGAAATGAATTCGATCCATTTGAAAGGATTGCTGGAGCTCTTGCGCTCTAAAAACGAACTCTGGAATGTACTCGAGACCAACGACTTGGCATCCAACAAAAAGTCTCAGCCAAAAACAGGCGCGGCCACGGCCACAGCCTAGTTCATAGACAACATCATTTGGACCAAGCCCTGCTGCCGTGGCAATCAAATCCATGGTTGTTAAAGGGGTTTCTCCATAAATATCGATCTCCTCGGCACCCTGTGCTTCAAGATAGCGTCGGCTAATGGAAAAGGGCGACTCTTTCCAATAGGTGATTAGGAGCTTCGTGTCGACACGAAAAAAGGTCCAGCTGCGCAAATAGTAAAAAAGTGTGATCTCGATGCCTTCCACAAGCCGCCGCCAGAGAACAAGGCCTGCAATGCCGATGGAAACAAAAGTCTCTTTCCAAGTGCGTTTAGCGTGCATAACCTTCTCTAATAATGCAGTTTAGGCAAAAAGCAGATAAACCAGACGGGCGACTAAGAAGAAGGTTAAACTAGATAGAACGTCATTAAAAGCTGTTACAATAGGTCCTGAAGCTACCGCAGGGTCGATGCGCATGCGTACGAAGAAAAATGGGGAAAAGGTTCCTAGGCAGGTTGCTGTCAAGCAGGCACTAAAAACTCCACAAGCGATCATCGCACCTAATGCAAATGGATGGATATGAGTAGAGGTTCCCAATGCGCTTAGAATTTCTAAGTAATCGAGGATGAATACTAGGCTTCCGCACAGTAGCCCAAAAATTGAGCCGACAAGCAATCCAATCACTAGCTCTTTAGCAATGGCTTCGTTTTTAGAACCCGAAGTCAACTCTCCCGTAGAGATGCCACGTACTAAAATTGTACTGCATACAATTCCTACGTTTCCTGACATTCCAGCAATTAGAGGAACGAAGAAGGGGAGAAAAGCAAACCAGGTACGTTCACTAAAGTGGATCATAATCAAGGCGGAGATGAGTCCAGCGCAAAGGGTCACTAAAAGCCAAGGAGCGCGTCCTAAGAAGCGGCGAAATGCCGGCTCATATTCACTCACATTTTCAGCTGTACCGGCAATACTTGCGATGGTTTCATCAGAAATATCCTCCATCATCTCGACGACATCTTCATAGGTAATTACACCCAATAAATGGTTGAGAGAATCGACGACAGGAAGAGCTGGAATCTTATAACGAGCAACCAAATCAACAATCTCATCACGTGAGGTGTCGACACCAACCGTATGCAAAATGGGGCGCATCACCT
>CAZZJE010000005.1:0-27194 GCA_964654295.1 uncultured bacterium
GTGGAAAAAGTGGGGCAACTTGGACTTGAACCAAGGACCAGCGGGTTATGAGTCCCTTCCCTCTTCTTAAACTACCGCAAATTACAGTAGCTGACAGCAACCACTATACAGCGGAAAAACCCTTTTCGTCCATGTCAATTTGAGGTGGTTTAACGTGGTTTCATTTCCTTATTTGGTCCACCAGTGGTCCACGAATTTTGCCAGATTGGTTAATGATAAAAACGCATGCAAGAGTTGGAAAGTGCCGACGTTTTTATCATTTAAGAAGTCGAAAGGATTTTAGATTTGGTGATGGGTTTTAAGATGAAAAAATAGATCACCAAATCATGAATTCTTTATTTGGTGACTATGTCCTAAGAAGTTCTTAGGACTGAAATCATTTTTTGCTAAGGTTTGATAGAGCGCATAATTTTTCCTTCAAGAATTGAGACTGCTATTCTTACTCGCTTTGAAAATTCATCTAAACCACGATTTCTTTCGATGCATACAGCCCCCTCGATTATATCGTCCTCATCTAACGGCATAGGTTTTAAAGTTCTGTGATCAAGTTGCCTGCCAGGAGCTGCTCCAGTTAATTGAATCATGAGTTCAGCAAAGCTTGCGTGAGCTGCCTTATTTCTAGGAAGACGGCAGCTTTGTATTGTTCTTCTCTCATCATCATCAATTTTATCTTTATATACTTCGATGACTGCAGCGATCAAATCCTCAAGATCAGCTTGATGAAAAGCCTTAGATCTTTTTTTTCGCAGTTTCTGTTGGTTTTTCAATTCTTCTCTTACACTTTTATCAAGTTGAGCAATGATGCGTAATCGGAGCTCTAGTGCCGTTGCAGCTCCGGCAGCGGCATCAATTTTCAGTTGAATATTGTGAAGAATCGAAATTAGGGGTTCGATCAGAACAGGCATTCTCAAGGGCTTTTGACTTGAAGAATTTATTGTATTCGTCATTAGGGCTCCTGGTTTCTTTATACTTTCTCTCTCGTTAATGCTAACTGTTCCACATTTTACTCTGTTCCACAAATATTGAACAGTATAAAATAATGAACAGATAAGGAGGGCGTATGAAAGGTCGGTTTTTGATGGCCTCGAATGAAAAACCTGTGGAAGGGAATATCTATTCGGACAAATCTGCCGTGGTTCTTGATTGGTTGCTGAGAGAAGGCATAAAGAATCGAGAGCTATCAGTACGAAATGTGTCTAAAGAAGCTGGGGTAGGTCTTGGGTCGGTACAGCGAGTTTTTGAGATCTTAGTTTTAAAAGGAATTTTGCATGTGGAAGGGGTAAGAACTGCCAAAAAGTTTTTCTTGAAAGATCCCAAATGCCTTCTTGAGGGCTGGCTAGAACATTACAGCATCGTAAAAAAATGCAAAATGAGAACCTACCGTTCAGGGTTTCAAGATAAAGCAGAGCTTTTAGAAGCAATCCAAAAGTCCAATTTAAGCAATAAGGTAGCATTGGCTCTTCATTCCGCTGCTGAAGCGCATGGATATAAAAATACTAATTTAAACACTCTTGAACTATACGTTCTTGATCCTTTGGTAAGATCACAACTTGAGAAAAAACTACTTTTAGAACCTCAAGAAAGAGGCTATGAAGTTTTGCTTATAGAACCTTACTACAAAAGCTTGCTTAAAAATACTTCTGATTCAGGATTAGACTTTAATGTCGCCCCTTCCATTTTGACTTTTTTGGATTTATACCATTTCCCTTTGCGGGGACAAGAACAGGCAGAATTCATGGTGGAGCGTCTTCCAGAGCTTAAACGTGTTTATAAAAGTAGTAAATCGTCATGACATCTAATCAAGAAGACAAAATCATTTCAGAATTTCTAGAGTCGATTGGCCCATGGCGAGATTTTATCGTCATTGGAGGTGGTTTTGCCCTTTTTATCTATAAGCTTTATTTAAGCGATCCAAAATCGAAAAATTTTCCAGTTGGAACAAGAGATATCGATTCTCTTATTCCAAGAAAAATCCCAGAAGTATCAAAAAAAAATATTCAAAGCCACCTTCAAGAAGCTGGTTTCAAACATGTTTTTAAAGATTTAGATGACCCAGCCACAGAAACCTATCTGAAGGATATTGCAGGCGCAGAAGTTGAAATCGAATTTTTGACCGACGACTCTGTTAGGAACAACAAAAATAAAAATGTTGTTATAGCAGGTGTAGTAGCACAACCGCTCAGCTACTTAACTTTAAGCTTACAGACCACTTTGCAGTTCCATACCCACTCAGGTATTGTCGGGCACACTGTGACACCTGGAGCGTGGATATTCCATAAAGGACTTACCTTTACAAAACGGAAAAGTGCTTTAAAGTGCCTTAAGGATCTTTATGGAATTTGGTATGTTGCTTCCCAGCTAGGGGATTTTTCAGAGCATGCTGTAGATGAGTTTAGAGTGTTGGCAAAGCAATACCCAAAGTGGTTTAAAACTTTCCAAAAAAACCTACAGACATGGTTTAGCAACGCTTCGCCTAGTGATTGGTCAAAATTGGAAGCGCAAGACCCTTCAGGTAGACTGCGCAAGCTTAATTTTGAACAAATTGTACGTTCTCTCATTTGAATCAATATGTAATACTGGTACTCAAAGACTATGTTTGGGGAACTCAATTACATAAAATCAGGTCCAAAATAACGCAAGGTTTACATTATTTTTTCAGTTCGCCAATATTTGGAGACTACTTTGTTGCAGCAAGTTCTGGAACGAGCATTGCTTTGCATTGATCTTGGAGTTCTTTGACAACCCTTTCGTGCAGGGAGTGTACGGATACCGCCACCCCTGTTTCTTGCATAATACTTACTATTTTTCGTCGCGTTTCTGAGGGTGGCAGTGAAGATAATCTTGTGAGTATGCTATGTAAATCAATGCCATTTTGAACGGCTATAAGCAGTAACTCATAGGCTAGAACAATAATAAGTTGGGTCAGCTACTGAAACTTCTGAGGAAATTGATGCTGCTTCCTGTGGCTTGCTGTGATCATTTGGTCCACCAGTGGTCCACGGCAGAGGAATCACCTTTTTAGCCAAATCTAACAAGACACTACAACACCATTTTAACACAGTTGTGAATGGGTTTTTAAAAAGTGGGGCAACTTGGACTTGAACCAAGGACCAGCGGGTTATGAGTCCGTTGATCTTCCGTAAAAGAGCGTAAAAGAGAGTACATAGGCACAGTAAAATTAGCGGTTTATGAAAGTGCCAATTGTGCTCATTTGCGCCTTTTTATTGTAGCTTTTTCCCACCGATTGCGTAAAAATTGCGTAATTAAGACATTCTTATCCATCGCGCAATCGTCTTAGTCGGACTTATCAATTTTTTACTTCTCGCAAGTCCTATTCCAAAATTTGTAGACATACATATATACTTGTATATAAATATTATTTTGAATATGAAGGTGGAATACATGGAGGGAAAGGTCCTATGAGAGACGACGTGATTAGGCTAAGTTTTGATATCTCTATTCATGAACATGCAATGTTAAAAGCAGCTTGTGCTGAAGCCATGATACCTATGAAGGATTTTTTGCATGATTTGGTATTGAAAGGGATTCAGGAACTTAGAGAGAATCAATTTAAAAAAAGATCAGAAAAATCGATATCTCAATCTAAAAATGGAAAGACCAAGAGCAAAGCTTCTTTTGCTGAATGTGTGAAAGATGAGATTTGAATCTTATACAAGGAACCACCCGTTCATGAATAAAAAAAGGTTGACGGCTCTCACTGATGTGGAATTATGAGGGTGACATGAACGAGAACCCTATAAGCCGAATTAAGATTAAGACCATAGGTTTAGGTCTACTCTTTTTGCTTTGTTCAGTAAGAACATTTTGTATTGCTGACGACAATCTCAGTTTCTCGCCTCTTCAACTTGATGTTCTAGTTAAGGAAGTGATTCAACGAAACCCAAATCTTGATGCAACGCGTTTAAGAATTCAAGCAGCACATGAGGTCGTGCATCGAGTACAAGTGCTCGAAGACCCTCAAGTTATGATTACATCTGATCAAAATAAGTTTCATAAGACCAGTGATTTTACTCCTATGATGAGCTATGAGGTAAGCCAAGCGATTCCATTTCCAGGAAAACTGCGCTTAAAGGGAGAAATTGCTAAGCAAGTTATGTTGCAACAACAAAGCGTAGAGATTACAACTTATCGCGAACTCATTAGACAAACAAAACTTCTCTATTATCAGTTATATACTAATGATGTTTCTCTAAGAATTAATATCGAAAATGCAGGACTAGTTAAAGCACTAATTGAAGATGGAATGGCATTATATCGCTCTGGAAAAGGAGAGTATGCTGAGATCATAAAGATGCAGTTGGAATTACAGATGCTTGAGGAACAACATCTCATGCTTGAAGCTGAAAAAACAATGTTCCAGAGTATGTTAAACGCTTTGCTGAATCGCTCACCAACCGAACCATTGGGGAAGCCGATGGCTTCCTTTAGCAAACCTTTTAATATTTCCTTTTACCAAGCTGAATCGATTGCCTTAGCTTCTCGATCAGAACTTCACAGAATGGAAGCTATGGTCATGGAGCAAGAAAAAATGGCACAACTGGCACGGCGTAACTATTATCCGGATTTCGAGGTAGGTGTAGCTTATGAAAGAATGAATAATAATTTTGATGGTCACGTCGATGATGCCTTGATGTTCAGAGTGGGGTTCAATCTTCCAATTTGGATTCCAGAAAAACAAGCAAGGGAAGTGCGCGAGGCTCGTGCAAATGCTTTTGCCAACCAGAAGGAGTTGGAAGGGATGCAAGCTATGATCTCTGGAAAATTAAAGGAGCTGCTTGCAAAACTCAAATCCACTGATGACAAGATTTCTCTTTACAGAGATGGGATTTTGCCAAAAGTTAAGGAAGCATTCTCTGCACTGCTCTCTTCTTATCGTTCAGGTGAAGGAAAGTTTTTACTTCTGCTTGATACGTGGCGGCAAGCGTTTAATGCTGAACTTGAGTATGAACGCTTTCTTTCGGAACGCGAAATCATTCTTGCAGAATTAGAACGTGCAATGGGAGTGAATTTGGAGGAGGTTTTATGCGATTACAGGCGTTAAAAGGTTCTATTTTAGCCTTTTTGATGGCGATTATAGTTATTGGATGCCAATCAGAGCAAGAAACTCAAGAGGTGAAACCAGAACAAGAAACTAAACCTGAAAGCATGTCGAATATGGAAGGGATGCCTCCTCAGGGATATTCAGAGGTGAAGATCGACCCGGAGCGTATTCAACTTTTTGGAGTACGCACTGAAAAAGTGATTTCTCGAGAGTTGGACAAGTCGATTCGTGCCGTTGGTATTGTAGTCTCTGATGAAAGGCGTGTCGCAAATATTCAAACAAAGTTTAGCGGATGGATTGTCGATCTCTATGTAAACTTCACAAACCAATCTGTCAATCAAGGAGAGCCTTTATTTTCGGTGTATAGCCCCGCTCTCCTTGCCACCCAAGAAGAATACATCATCGCTAAGAAAGGCATGAGGAATCAACTCAGAGGTACTTTTGCTGAGGAATATTCCCGCACAAATCAGAAGCTGTTTGAATCCGTCAGACAACGTTTAGAATTGTGGGATATTCCTCAAGAAGAAATAGAACGTTTAGATCGACAAGCTATTCCCATGAAAACACTCACTATTCGTTCTCCTATCAATGGCATCGTTTTACAGAAGAACGCATTCATAGGGATGAATGTCGAACCGGGCATGAATATATTTACTGTCGCTGATCTTTCGCATGTCTGGGTATTGGCGGACATTTTTGAACAGGATATTGCCTCCATTCGCATTGGGCAGCAAGCAACTTTAACAATGAATGCCTTTCCTGGAAAAACTTTTGAGGGGAAGGTTGATTTTATCAATTACGTGCTTGATCAAACAACACGAACGACAAAAGTCCGCTTTGATTTCAGTAATAGGGAAATGCTTTTGAAACCAGGCATGTATGGGGTTATTGAGTTAACAATTCCGATAGGATTTGTATTAGCGCTTCCTGAAGCAGCTGTTATCGACACAGGAACAAAGAAAATTGTTTTCATTGAAAAGGCACCAGGTTTTTATAGGCCTATTGAAGTACAACTAGGCTATAAAGGAGGAGGCTATTATCAGGTTTTAAAAGGTTTGAATGAAAATGATTTCGTAGTAACGAGCTCCCAGTTCTTGATGGATTCAGAGAGTCGCATCCAAGCTTCTGGGGGAGGAATGCAAGGGATGGAGATGGATAAAAAATGATCGCTTCCATTATTGAATTTTGCGCAAGAAATCGTTTCATTGTTTTGATTTGTACTGCATTAGTATTGCTTTGGTCTGCATGGGCGATTCGCAAAAGTCCCCTTGATGCTCTTCCTGATTTATCCGATACACAGGTCATCATTTTTACAGAATGGATGGGCCGCAGTCCCAATCTGATCGAAGATCAGATTAGCTATCCTCTCGTGACAACTTTTCTTGGTGCTCCCAAAGTCAAACTCGTGCGTGCTTTTACAATGTTTGGGATGTCCTTTGTCTACGTCATCTTTGAAGACGGCACAGACATCTATTGGGCCAGAAGTCGCACATTAGAATACTTATCTAAAATGCAGGGCAGGCTTCCACCCGGAGTGACTCCTCAAATGGGCCCTGACGCCACAGGGGTGGGATGGGTCTTTGAATATGCTTTGGTTGATGATTCGGGAAAATATTCCTTGCAGGAATTACGTAGCTTTCAAGATTGGTATTTACGCTATTGGTTGACTTCCGTGCCAGGAGTTGCGGAAGTAGCCAGCGTTGGAGGATATGAGAAAGAATACCAAGTAGAAATTGACCCTGTTAAACTGCAAGCTTTTGAGATTTCTTTAGCTGATGTGAAACAAGCCATTGACCAGTCAAACGCAGACGTAGGAGGGCGCGTTGTTGAACTTGCCGAACATGAATATGCGGTTAGAGGAAGAGGATATATTACAGACAAAGCCATGCTTGAAAAAGTTGTAGTAGGAACAGATGGTAAAGGAACACCCATTTTAATTAAAGACGTTGCCCATGTGCAAATTGGTGGTAATATCCGACGAGGTCTAGTTGAATTAGATGGGGAAGGAGAAGTGGTTGGTGGTATTGTTGTGATGCGCTATGGAGAAAATGCGCGCGAAGTGATCAATCGCATTAAGGCTAAACTTGAAGAAATGCGTCCCTCGTTTCCTCCAGGGGTTAAGCTCATTACAACTTATGATCGTTCCTCGCTAATCGACCATTCAATGGAAACACTTTCTGAGGCCCTAATAGAAGAAATCATCATTGTCTCAGTAGTCATTATCCTTTTCCTATTTCACTTTAGATCAACGCTCGTTGCGATTATTACTCTTCCTATCGCCGTCATTATCTCTTTCATCCCGATGTTTTATCAAAGTCTTACCGTGAACATCATGTCACTCGCAGGAATTATTATTGCTATCGGGGATGTTGTCGATGCTGCTGTTGTTATGACAGAAAATGCACATGCTAAACTGGAAGCAGCGGGTGGCAAAGGAGATCGAAATGAAATCATCATCGAAGCTGCCAAAGAGATTGGCCCAAGTATTTTTGCTACGCTATTAGTAACAGTGATTGCTTTTTTGCCTGTTTTTACCTTGCAAGCTCAAGAAGGGCGCTTGTTTTCTCCACTGGCATTTACTAAAACGTATGCTGTTGCCTTTGGAGCACTTTTAGGCATCACATTAGTCCCTGCTTTGATGGTCACTTTTATTCGTGGCAACATTCGACCTGCCATGAAAAACCCGATTAATCGCTGGATGATATCACTTTATCGACCTCTTCTGAATTTCTGTGTAAAATTTCGCTATCTTGTTGTTCTTCTTGCCCTCGTAGGCTCAGTGCTTACGATTCCCATTTTTATGCGTCTTGGATCAGAATTCATGCCTCCATTAGACGAAGAAACCATTTTGTTTATGCCAATCACAGTCCCTGGAATTTCAATCGAAGCGGCAAAAGAGCTTCTTCAACTCCAAGACAAAATTTTAAAATCTTTTCCTGAGGTGGAAAGAGTTTTTGGTAAAGCAGGCAGAGTCGAAACAGCGACTGATCCGGCACCTCTTTCAATGACTGAAACGGTTGTGATGCTAAAACCTAAATCTGAGTGGCGTCCAGGAATGACTAAAGAAAAATTGGAAAAGGAAATGAACGAGGCGTTGAAAATTATAGGGGTACAAAATGCCTTCACTATGCCAATCAAGGCCCGTATCGATATGTTAACCACGGGGATTCGAACCCCTATTGGGATTAAAGTGTTTGGAACTGATCTCTTTAAAATCAATGAAATTGGCCAAGAGCTCGAAGGAATTCTCAAAATGGTGCCGGGTACACGCAGTGTATATGCAGAACGAGAAATTGGAGGATTTTTTATTGATTTTATTCCGGATCGCGAAGCCATTGCGCGCTATGGCCTCAGACTTATGGATGTTTTTGATGTCATTGAAACAGCTATTGGTGGTTTGGATGTTACCACCACTATCGAAGGGCGTGAGCGCTATAAAATTAACGTGCGTTATCCTCGCGATCTTCGCAATGATGTTGAAAAACTGAGAAATGTCCTTGTTCCAATCCCTAAGCAAACAGGAGTATCAACAGAAATGGGTGGGGAGAAACAAGGGATGGGTGAAGGAAAAGTCGCCCATGTTCCATTAACTCTTCTCGGAAAAATTGAAGCAGTCATGGGTCCACCTATGATCAAAGACGAGATGGCTTCCCTTAATGGATGGGTCTATGTGGATATGGAAGGTAGGGATATTGGTGGCTATGTAAAGGAAGCGAAAGAAACAGTGAAGAAAAATCTTAAACTTCCTCAAGGTTATTACCTTAAATGGACGGGGCAATATGAATTTCTAGAACGCATTCAAGCGCTTATGTTATGGGTTGTTCCACTCACGATTTTGCTTATTGCCATCATTTTGTACTTTAATTTTAAAGGAATTGCTCAGACTCTCATCGTCATGCTTTCCGTTCCCTTTGCTGCCATCGGGGCGATCTGGTTGATGTATTCCCTAAGTTATAATACTTCCATAGCTGTTTGGGTGGGTATGATTGCTTTACTAGGAATTGCGGCTCAAACGGCATCTATTATGATGGTTTATTTAGAAGAAGGATACGAAAAATGGAAAAAAGAAGGAAAGATGACCTCTGTATCTGAACTTGAAACAATGACAGTCGAGCATGGAACTTATCGGATTCGTCCTTTAATCATGGCTGTTGCATTAAATATTTTAGGAATGCTGCCCATCCTTTGGAGCACTGGAGTGGGTTCAGATGTTGCCAAACGCATTGCGGTTCCTCTTTGGGGTGGTTTACTTTCGCTTACCTTTCTTACGATTTGCGTCATTCCTGCTATCTATGTCATTTGGCGAAGTTTTCATCTAAAAAAGAAACCAACGCAATCAAACACTTAAGGAGATGATAGTGGAACAGAAAAAAGTAAATACATGGTGGAATCAATCTCCTGAAAATGTTTGTCATAATCTACAAACCGATCTTCACAAAGGATTATCAAGCGAAGAAGCTGAGAAGCGATTTCAAAAATTTGGACCTAACCAACTGCCCGAACAAAAAAGAGTTTCTCCGTTTACGTTACTCATCAGCCAGTTTTCAAGTTTCATTGTTTGGACATTAATCGTCGCAGCCTTTATTGCCGGCTTTTTAGGGGAATGGATAGATGCAACAGCCATTGGCGTGATTGTCATTCTTAATGCACTTCTTGGATTCTTTCAAGAATTTCGAGCTGAAAAATCGCTTGCAGCTTTGCGGAAGATGGCTACTCCATTTTCTAAAGTTATTCGCAGTGGAGAGTTGCAAACGCTTCCTTCTGAAAAGATTGTTCCAGGGGATCTCGTATTGATTGAAGCAGGAGATCGAATTCCTGCCGATGGAAGGATTATTCAATCCATTGAACTGTCAACACAAGAAGCCGCTTTAACAGGTGAATCCATGCCGGTTCACAAAATTGCAGACCCTTTGGAAAAACCTGATCTTTCAGTTGGAGATAAGAAAAACATGGGTTTTCTCGGAACAGTAGCTGTTAGTGGGAAAGGCTATATGATTGTCACAGAAACAGGTCTTCAAACAGAACTCGGCAAAATAGCTTCGCTTTTACAACAAGGAAGAGAAGAACAAACCCCTCTTCAAATTCGATTAGAAGAGTTGGGGCATCGGTTAGTGTGGATCTGTTTAGGAATTGTTGCTCTTGTTTTTGCTTTAGGTTTTTTTAGAGGAACTCCTCTAGCAGAAAATCTCCTTATCTCTATTAGCTTAGCTGTTGCTGCCATTCCTGAAGGACTTCCTGCTATTGTGACGATAGCTTTGTCCATTGGGGTGCGCAAAATGGCTAAGCGCAATGCACTCGTTCGCAGGCTTCCTTCTGTTGAAACTCTGGGATGTACAACCGTCATTTGTACGGATAAAACTGGCACTCTTACTCAAAATGAGATGGTCGTTAGATCCATTTGGATCAATAATGAATTTGTGGATGTCACAGGAGTCAGTTATAACCCTGAAGGGGATTTTGAAATCAAGCATGTTAAAATTAATCCTCAAGATATTCCTGAATTGACCATGGCTCTTAAAATTGGCACTCTTTGCAATAGCGCAGAGCTACATCAAAATCAAAAAACGTGGAATATTGCGGGTGACCCAACGGAAGGGGCTATTTTAACTGCAGCTGGCAAGGCTAATCTCTTTAAGCAAGATTTGGAACAAAAAAATCCAATCATCACTGAAATTCCTTTTGATTCTGAGCGAAAAAGAATGAGCATAGCAAGGCAAACACCAGATGGATCTGTGCTCTTTACCAAAGGGGCTACTGATGTAATTTTGGCACATTCAGAGTCTATTCTTCTCAATGGGAAAATCGAACCTCTAACCGCTGAACATAGAAAAAGCATTTTAGATGCAAATGGCTATCTTGCAAGCCAAGCACTTCGTGTACTTGCGGTAGGCTATCGTCCTTTGCCACAAAATGCCAAAATCGATCAATCGGTGGAAGATAAACTAATTTTAGTTGGACTGGTCGCCATGATGGACCCACCAAGGCCTGAAGTCAAGACATCCATTGAAACTTGCAAAAAAGCTGGAATCACACCCGTAATGATTACGGGCGACCATAAAGAAACAGCCATCGCGGTAGCAAAGGAGCTCAAGCTCATGAAAGAAGGAGCAATCGCTTTAACTGGCGCTGAACTTGAGCAAATGGATGAACAAAGTTTGATGGATAGAGTGCGGAATATTGCCATTTTTGCACGCACATCTGCGGCACATAAGTTAAGAATAGTTCGCGCTTGGAAATCTCTAGGCGAAGTCGTTGCCATGACAGGAGATGGCGTCAATGATGCACCGGCAATTAAAGAGGCGGATATCGGTGTGGCCATGGGAATCACAGGAACAGATGTTACCAAAGAAGCTTCCGATATGGTGATTTTAGACGATAATTTTGCATCCATTGTCAATGCTGTTGAGGAAGGGCGGGGGATTTACGATAATATTATCAAGTTTGTCAATTATCTTATGTCCTCAAATATTGCCGAACTCCTTGTGATTTTCTTAGGGATGTTTTTAGGTTTTAAAGATCCATTGGGTAATCCCTTTGTTTCTCTTTCAGCTGTTCAGCTTCTCTGGTTAAATCTTGTCACAGATGGCTTTCCTGCCATTGCACTAGGACTGGATCCTGTTGATCCAACTGCGATGAACCGTCCTCCAAGAAAATCTTCTGACTCCATTTTTCCTTTACGATTTGCGGTTCAATTATTTCTAACAGGTCTTATGATTGCATTAGGAACGCTTATAGCCTGCCATTTTGGATTGCGTCAAAGTGCCGAACTTGCTCAAACAATGGCTTTCACGACTTTGGTTGTACTAGAGATTGTCAGAGTCCAGATGGTGCGATCTCAATATCATATGAGCATTTTCTCGAATCCCCTTATCATTATGGCTTTGGCTAGTTCGCTGCTTCTCCAATTACTTGTCATTTACACCCCATTCCTACAAATAGTATTCGGTACAGTGCCTCTTAACTTAGCCGAATGGGGAGTGATTTTGACAGTTGCTGTTGGAGTGGGCCTTCTCAGCAGTTTAATTAATCGCTTGTTTAAACAACCAAAAATACAAATAAATTAATGGTGATATGGAACAGCTAACAACATTAGAATCCACTTTGCATCTAGAAGAACTCAATCAACCTCTCGATGCAGAAGAATTGAGAGAAATAGATGCTTATTGGAGGGCTGCGAACTATCTTTCAGTGGGTCAGATTTTTTTGCTTAATAATCCTCTTTTGAAAGAACCTCTTACACTCCAACATGTGAAAAGAAGATTATTAGGCCATTGGGGAACAACGCTTCAAAAGATATAATATGGAACAATTTTCAAGCCTAGAATATAATTTACAGGAGGAGCAACTTAAAAATCCTTTTTTTAGCCAAAAAAATGGCAAGAGAATCGGTACCAATTTAAAAGCTGTAAACGCTCTTTTTATAGGGAAAATTTATCTTCTAGATAAACCGCATATTCATGAAAAATTAAAAAAATGGAAATTCCTATGTTCTTACATCTACATCATTTTCCTATTTTTCCCTTGTGAAATTTTTTGTGAAAAAACCCTATCTTTTGATGAAGCAGTATTTAAAACTCTGTCCCTTTCTCCCAAACTTCGTATTGCCGATAGCGAAATATATGAAAAAGCTGGGGCTCACACTCAGAGCTTACTCTATCCAAATCCAATAGCTGGTTACAGTGTCGAAAATGTTTTTGGTAATAAGAATTGGGAGGGATGGGAAGCTGCAGAGTCGCGATATGAAATTGCTCAACTTATCGAACTGGGTGGAAAAAGGGGGTTCAGACAACAGACAGCAAGATTTCAATTCTATGCTGCGCAAGCAGGATTTGAAGCCAAGCAGCTTGCTCTTCTCAATAGGCTTTTAAAATTGTTCACTTTAGTTGTTGCTTCTCAAGAAAATCTCATGCTTGCTTTAGATCAAACAAAAGTTGCTGAAGAAGTCTATAAAACAGTAACCGCAAAAGTTGAAGCAGGTAAGGTTTCTCTAATCCAGCAAAATAAAGCAGAAATTGCTCTTTCAACAGCTCAAATCAACTTAGAAAAAGCAAAAACAGATTTTTCCAAAAACAAAGAAAGGCTCTCAATTTTATGGGGATTTTCTTGCCCTGATTTTGATAGAGTCTATTTTCCATTTTATGAAGTTTATTTGCCAACCCCACTTGAAAAATGCCTGTCTGGTATAAGAGAAAATCCTGAGCTTTTGCGTTCTCAAATGGAGCACCTTGCAGCCCATCAGAATTTAAATCTAGAAAAATCGTTAGTTACTCCAGATATAACTGTAACACTTGGATATAAGACACTTCAAGATACAGGAAATAAAGGATTAATTCTTGGAGCCTCTATTCCGATTCCTATTTTCAATCAGAATCAAGGAAATGTGCAGAGAGCAAGAGCACAAACGATTAAAGCTCGCGATCAATACATTGAACTTGAGCTTGCATTAGAAAATAAACTCTCTATAGCACATAAAGAGTTATTGAGAGCTTATGAAGAGGCAGAGCGAATAAGATCTACAGTGCTTAAGGCTGCCGCCCAATCTTTTGAACTAGCTCAAGAGGGTTATAAAGAAGGAAAATTTGAATATCTTGATATGCTTGATTCTCAAAAAACTCTTTTTGAAGTTAGGGAAAGATATATACAAGCCTTGTTAAATTATCATCAGAGCATGGCAGATATAGAATATTTAAATACTCAAGAAGAAGGGCTTTTAAGATGAAAATTTTTTATGCATTTATAGGATTAGCTCTCTTAATTAGTAGTATAGTGGCTTGGCAATTTTGGCCATCATCTCCATTCAAAAAAGAGGTCGTTTCCTTAGAAATTGCTGAAGCAAATCTCCACAGCCATACAGACGAACATGGGCATCGTGAGGAAAATATTATTCCACTTTCATCGAATCAGATTAAAGATTTGGGAATTCAGACAAAGATAGCAGGACCTGGACAATTATCCGTAACTATTTCTACGCGGGGAAAAATTATTCTACACCCCGATAAGCTTGCTCATATTTTACCTAAAATCCCCGGCGTTGCTAAGGAAGCCCGAAAAAACATTGGGAATTTTGTTAAAGAGGGCGAAGTTTTAGCCATTTTGGAAAGCCGTGAAATGGCAGATATTAAAGCGAGTTATTTAGCTGCTAAGGAAAAAGAGAGCCTAGCTCTTTCTCTTTTGGAGCGTGAAAAACGTTTGCATGAGAAAAAAGTGTCTGCAGAACAAGATTATTTAAATGCAAAATCCGCCTATCAAGAATCTAGAATAAATGTTCAATTAGCTGAGCAAAAACTTCACGCGTTTGGGATTGACGATGAAGAAATCAAAGGACTTTCTAAGGAACATAATCCCAATTTAAGGCTCTATGACATTCTATCTCCTGTCGACGGGATTGTGATTGCCCGTCATATTACTAAAGGGGAATTTATCGAAAATACTACAACTATTTATCAAGTTGCCGATCTTAGCACTGTTTGGATAGAAATAGGAATATATCCAAAAGATCTGGTGAGAGTGAAAGAAGGTCAAATGGTTGACATTTCACGACCTATAGATGGCAAAATTTCACAGGCAAAAATTATTTATCTCAGTCCGATTATTCAAGATGAAACAATAACAGCTAAAGCCATTGCAGAAATGGAAAATTCAAGTGGCAATTGGCGTCCCGGATCCTTTGTCAAAGTAAATATTGCAACTGAAAACGCGTCCGCTCCCATTGTCATTCCTAAGGAAGCCATTCAAGAAATTGAAGGCAATGAATTTGTTTTTGTACGAATACAAGAAGGTTTTGAAAAGAGACAAGCTCAAATAGGTGTTGGAGACAATGAAAATGTTGAAATTCTATCAGGACTAAGCCCAGGAGAAGAATATGCTTCTTCAAAAACATTTTTATTGAAAGCGGATTTAAGCAAAAAAGAAGCGGAGCATGAACACTGATGATTGAAAGAATTTTAAGATTTTCTATCCATTATCCATTGGCTATCATTCTTTTTACCTTAGTCATTACAGGCTTTGGCATTTACTCTTTTACACGTCTTCCCATAGATGCTGTTCCGGACATCACTAATAATCAAGTTCAAATCAATACAACATTACCAGGATTTTCTCCTATCCAAATAGAAAAGCAGGTGACCTATGTCATTGAAACAGCATTAGCAGGAATTCCTGGGCTACAAATGACGCGCTCTCTTTCGAGAAATGCTTTTTCTCAAGTTACAGCTATCTTTGATGATGATGTGAATATTTATTTCGCTCGCCAACAAATCAATGAACGTCTCAGTGAAATCAAAGAGAATATTCCACAAGGCGCTGAGCCAAGAATGGGTCCCATCTCCACTGGCCTAGGTGAAGTTTATATGTGGACTATCGATTTTAAGCATCCGAATGCTAAAGGAGCAGATCTCAAAGAAGGTACTCCAGGTTGGCAAAAAGATAGAAGCTATCTAACTCCCGAAGGTCAATTTCTAAAAACTGATATTGAGAAAGCCTCTTATTTGCGAACTGTTCAAGATTGGATTGTCAAACCTCAACTAAAAGGAGTTAAAGGACTTGCTGGTATCGATTCCATTGGAGGATACGTTAGGCAATATCACGTAGAGCCAAACCTTGAGCGTATGATTGCACTTGGCTTAAGCTTCGATGACATTATTTCTAGTTTAAAGAAAAACAATGCCAGTGTGGGACCCGGATATATAGAAAAGAAAGGGGAAAGTCTACTTATCAAATCAGATGAGCGTTTAGATGCTCCTAGTCAAATCGAAACGATTGTTTTAGCGACAAGAGAAGGTATACCCATTCGAGTGAGGGACATTGCAGAAGTTATCATTGGGAAAGAGATGCGAACTGGTAGCGCTAGCAAAGATGGTCATGAAGCTGTGGTTGGGACAGCCTTAATGCTAATTGGAGCAAACAGTCGAACTGTATCCCAAGCTGTAGATGAAAAACTCAAAGAGATTAATAAAACACTCCCTTCTGATATTGAAGCTAAATCGGTTTTAAATCGTACTAAGCTTGTCAATGCAACGATCAAAACGGTAATAAGTAATCTAAGTGAAGGAGCTATTCTCGTTATTGCTGTTCTATTTTTATTCTTAGGTCAATTTAGAGCCGCGTTGATTACGGCTATGGTTATCCCTCTTTCCATGCTAATGACAGCTACAGGAATGGTTCAGTCCAAGATTAGTGGAAATCTCATGAGTCTTGGCGCAATTGACTTTGGTTTGATCGTTGATGGAGCTGTGATTATTACCGAGAATTGCTTAAGGAGGTTAACACAAAAACAACATGAACTTGGAAAAACATTAGAACTGAATGAACGTCTCCATGAAATTCTAGAAGCTAGCAAGGAAATGATTCAACCAACCGTATTCGGACAAGCCATTATCATCACGGTATACATTCCTATTTTAACTCTTACTGGAGTTGAAGGAAAAATGTTTCATCCCATGGCAATGACTGTCATTTTTGCACTTGTAGCCGCTTTCATTCTCTCGCTTACCTTTGTTCCTGCCATGATTGCTGTTTTTGTTAAAGGCCATTTGCAAGAAAAGGAAAATAAAATTGTTGAATTCTCAAAAGGACTTTATAGCCCAATTTTAGATAAATCATTGAAATTCCCTGGTTTAACTATTTCTCTTGGGGTTATCATTTTTGCCCTTTCACTTATTCTCTTTTATCGTCTTGGACAAGAGTTTGTCCCAACATTAGATGAAAGAGACATTGCCATGCATGCAATGCGAATCCCAAGCACATCACTCACTCAATCTACAGAAATGCAAACTATGATAGAGAATACGATAAGGAAATTTCCTCAAGTTGCTTATGTATATTCCAAGACAGGAACTGCAGAAATGGCTTCAGACCCAATGCCGCCTAATGTTTCAGATACATTTATTATTTTAAAACCTAGAGAAGAGTGGCCAGATCCTAGCTTAGAAAAAATAGATTTGATCGAAATGGTTCAAAGTGAAGTAAATAAAATACCAGGAAACAATTATGAATTTACTCAACCCATCGAAATGCGATTTAATGAATTGATTTCTGGAGTAAGAAGCGATTTAGCAGTGAAGATCTATGGAGATGACTTTGATGTCATGCAGAGAACGGCAGATCATATCGCTAATATTCTTAGAAAACTTCCTGGATCTGCCGATGTAAAAATAGCGCAAACAAAAGGGCTACCTGTTTTAGACGTTAAAATTGATCGAGAAGCAGCAAGTCGTTTAGGCATTAATGTTTCTGACGGAATAGATGTTTTAGGTATTGCAGCAGGAGGTGGCAAGGCAGGACAAATTTTAGAGGGCGACCGCCGTTTTGATATATTGGTTAGACTGCCTGAAGCACAACGAGAAGATATTACGGCCCTCGGAAACTTGCCTATTCCACTTCCCATAAAGGAAAATTCTGAAAATAAGACCAAGGCTCACTTTCCTTATGTCCCCTTAAGCGAGATAGCCAATCTCAAAGTTTCCGACGGGTTGAATGAAATTCGCCGAGAGGATGGAAAGCGTTTTATTGCTGTTCAAGCCAATATACGTGGTAGAGATTTAGGATCTTACGTGGAAGAAGCTAAACAGAAAATTCAAGATGAAGTCAAGATACCCGATGGTTATTGGCTCAGTTGGGGAGGACAATTCGAGAATTTGATTTCTGCTAGAAATCGTTTATTTATTGTCGTTCCTATCTGTCTAGGGCTCATATTTCTCTTGTTATACACTGCCTTTAATTCAGTACGCTATGCACTATTAGTTTTTAGTGGAGTTCCTCTTGCTTTAACAGGGGGCATCGTTGCTCTTTGGGTAAGAGATATGCCTTTCTCAATTTCTGCAGCTGTCGGATTTATTGCTTTATCTGGAATAGCTGTTCTTAATGGCCTTGTTCTCATTACGTATATTAATCAGCTCCTCGCTGAAAAAGACGACCTTAATTTAGCTATTAAAGAAGGATCCCTAACTAGATTGCGTCCAGTTCTCATGACAGCTTTAGTGGCTTCTTTAGGATTTGTTCCAATGGCACTTGCAACTGGAACTGGAGCTGAGGTACAAAAACCTTTAGCGACGGTTGTTATCGGGGGATTAATTAGCTCTACTTTTCTCACGCTCATTTTACTACCAGCTCTTTATCATACGTTCTCACCTTCTCACTTCAAGAAAAGCAAATATTTAACATTTAATGGGAATGGTAAGTCATCATGAATTTGTCCCAAGATACTAAATTTCGTTGGTTAATTTTGTCTCTAATTCTAGTGGGGATCTTTGAATTTTTATCTCTATCAGGATTGGATTTGCCTCATATGATTGCCTTCCCTCTGTTCTTAGCCATTATTCTTTTTATTGGTTATCATACCTTACTTGAAGGATTTCAGGCTTTATTCCAACTAAATTTCAAAAGCATCAATTTTCTAATGACGATAGCTGTAATTGGAGCTTTCTACTTAGAAAAATATGAGGAAGCCGCCATCGTAATTGTTCTATATACACTTGCAGAAAAGCTCGAAGATTTTGGAATTCAGAAAAGTAAAACATCTCTTAGTAGTTTGGCAGAGAAAATGCCTAAAACCGCCTTTATCAAAGGAGGGAATTACTCTACTCCAGTTAGCCAAGTAAAGGTTAATGATGTGCTAGTAGTAAAACCAGGAGAAATGATTCCATTGGATGGTAAAGTTCTTTTTGGATTTACAGCGGTTGATGAAGCAACTATCACCGGCGAGCCTATAGCAAAAGATAAAATGGAAGGAGATCTTGTCTTTGCTGGGACATTAAATAAACAGGGATACATCGAAGTTCAAGTTACTAAGCTTGCAAAAGATACCACACTGGCAAAAATCCAAGAGATTACTCTTCAAGCCTTTCAAGCTAAAGCTCATACTCAGAAATTTATTGAAACTTTCTCAGGTTATTATACCCCTTCAGTCATTCTATTAGCCTTTTTATGGATGATCATTCCAACCTATTTTTTTTTCACCCCTTTTAATCAGAGTTTTCAAAATGCGCTAACTTTACTTGTCATTGCTTGTCCATGTGCTCTCGTCATATCTACTCCTGTATCCATCTACTCGGCGATTGGAAATGCAGCCAATAAAGGGATTTTAATTAAAGGAGGTAGATATTTAGAAGCTATTGGAAAAATCAAAGCCATTGCTCTGGATAAAACTAGAACTCTTACATTCGGAAATCCCATTGTAACGGATGTAATCCCTTTTGGATCTCATACAAAAGAGCACCTTTTAAGCTGCGCTGCCGGTATTGAAATTCAATCAGAACATCCACTTGCTAAAAGTATTGTTCGAGCTGCTAAAGAAAAAAAACATGTTCCACATGCTGTAGAAAATTTTCAAATCAAAATCGGCAAAGGCGCTCAAGCTGATTGTCTTGTTTGCGAGGATAAACATCATTGCATAGGGAAATTGGAATTTATCTTAGAAGAGCATCATGTCCCTCCAGAAGTTATTGAAAAAATCGACTTATTACAAAAAGAAGGGAAAACTGCCATTCTCATCTGTACTCATAAGGAAGTAGAAGGAATGATAGGGCTTTTGGACGAGGTTCGTCCGGAGAGTAGACAAGTTATTCTAAACATTAAGAAACTTGGCATTATTCCGATCATGTTAACAGGAGATAACCCAACATCTGCTCAAGCGATTGCCAACATAGTAGATATTGTTGATGTAAGGTCTAGTCTTCTTCCTGAAGACAAAGCAAAAGAAATACAAAAACTCTTAGAAAAGTACAAATATGTTGCTATGATTGGAGATGGGATTAATGATGCTCCTGCCCTGGCTCTATCTAGTGTGGGCATTACAATGAGTGAATTAGGAAGTGATACGGCCATTGAAGCAGCTTCGATTGTTATTCTTAGTGACTACTTAAATAGAATCCCATTCTTAATCAAGTTAGGAAAAAAAACGCTTCAAACAATTCGATTAAACATTTTTTTAGCAATAGCTATAAAAATAATTTTTATCTCGTTAGCATTATTTGGAATGAGCAACTTAGCATTAGCCATTTTTGCTGATGTTGGAGTTACCGTGATCGTGATATTAAACAGCTTAAGATTAGTGCATGCGTAAAAAATTGAGGTTTTTAATGAATAAATTGCACGTGATAGGAATCACAACACTATCTCTTTTTATTTCCAGCTGCGCCCGGATACCACAAGGAAGCGAAGAACATGTGGCGGGCATTGTACAAGAACGGATTGGAAAAGAAGTTCAGTGGAATAATGCTTGTTACGAAGACCCTAGCATAGCTTGTTATATTCAAGATCTAGCCCTTCAGCCTATTAGCATTGAATCTGCTGTTCAGATTGCTCTTCTGAATAATCCGGAAGTTCAAGCTATTTTTGAAGAAATCGGTATTGCTCAGGCAGATTTAGTCGAAGCTGGACTTTTTACGAATCCCGTGTTTTCAGTAGAAGTGCGTTATCCCCAAGAAAAAAAGCTCGTGACTAATATTGAATATCTTATCACGGCGACTTTCCTGGATATTTTCCTCATTCCCTTACGAACGAAATTAGCGTCAACTGAGCTTGAGCAAGCAAAGCTTCGGGTGGCAAATGCAATTTTAGATTTAGCTTTTGAAGTCAGGCAGACCTACTATGAATTAGTCGCTGAACAGCAAATGCTAAAATACACTCAATCAATTGCTGAGTTGACAAGCATCCAGAGTGAAATCTCCTTGAGACAACATAGGGTAGGCAACATTTATCAACTTGATTTAGAAGAAACTCAAGCTATCTTCTTAGAAGCCGATTTGCAAATCACGCAATCTGAAGAAGAAATTATTCGATTGCGGGAAAAACTCAATAGATTGCTCGGATTTAGTGAAGAAATTTGCCTTACATTCCCAGAACAATTACCAGAAGAAATTGATTACCAAGGATTCGATCTCTGTCAGTTAGAATCCATGGCTCTACAGGAAAGAATAGATCTGCAAGTCGCACGTTTTGAAATCATTCGTTTTAGCCGCATGCTGGGGCTTAAAGAATGGTGGACCTATACCAATTTACAATTAGGCTTAGCGGGCGAACGCGATGCTGAAGGCCTAAATAAGATTGGGCCTGGATTTGTTGGAGAAATACCCATCTTTAATTATGGTCAAGCAGCGCGTATGCGTCTTTTTGCAGAACTTAGACAAGCTCAAGATCGCTTAGCTGCTTTAGAAATTCGAGTGCTTTCTGAGGTAAGGGAGGCTCATAAACTGTTGATGAAGGGTTTAAAAATCATCAATAAGTATCGAGCAGGGATTATTCCTTTACAAAACAGGATCATTGATTCTTCAGAGAAACTTTACAATGTCATGGGTCTTGGTGTTGATCGTCTTTTATTGAATAAACGAAGAGAAACTGAAACCTATCGCAACTACCTATCAAGTCTCAGAGATTATTGGATATCGCGCGTACAACTTGATCATGCTTTAGGCGGTTATTTATTTCGATTGCTGCCACAAGAAATTGATTGTGGAGGAATCGAACAATGAAAACTACTCTTACTCTTTTAAGTATCCTTATTGCCTTTTCTCTAAGCGGCCAAGATCACCATATGCACGACCAAATGAATATGCCTATGCAAGATCATAAGCAAATGATGCAACAAATTCCAAGGAAGCAGGATAAAAAAGATGAAGGTGCCAAAGGCGAAGACCAATCAAACAAAAAAAATTTGAAGTATCCCTCTGTTATCACTCCAAATGTGGGATCCCTTCCTTGGAAAATGGATGGTGATGTAAAGGTCTTTCATCTTATCGCTGAGCCAATCCGCAGAGAATTTGCTCCAGGTTTTTGGGTTAATTGTTGGGGTTATAATGGATCAAGTCCCGGTCCCACGATAGAAGCTATTGAAGGAGATCGGGTCAGAATTTTTGTCACCAATAAACTCAATGAACCCACATCCGTTCACTGGCATGGAATCATTTTACCAAACGGAATGGATGGAGTAGCAGGTTTAAATCAAAAAGCCATTCCACCGGGTGAAACGTTCAAATATGAGTTTACCCTCAAACAAAATGGGACGTTTATGTACCACTCTCACTCGGATGAAATGATACAAATTGGACTTGGGATGGAGGGTTTCTTCATTATTCACCCACGCGATGGTGATGATCCACCAATTGATCGTGACTTTGCAATCTTTTTACATGAATGGAGGGTTCCTATGGGAGCTAAGACGCCTATTCCATTTGAAATGCTCGACTTTAATTTATTCACGTTCAATAGCGTTCTATACCCTACTGCTGAGTCATTAGTTGTCAAAACAGGTGATCGCGTACGCATTCGTTTCGGAAATGTCATGATGAATACGCATCCGATTCATATTCACGGCCATGAATTCTTAGTGACGAGAAAAGGAGGCAAAAGACTTCCACCTGCCGCTCAATCAAGCGAAGTGACAGTGCTTGTTGCACCTGGTGAAACAAGAGATATCGAATTCATTGCAGATAACCCAGGAGATTGGGCTCTGCATTGCCATAAATCCCATCATGTCATGAATCAAATGCAACATGATCTTCCAAATTTAACAGGGATAAAAAAACAAGGAATTGAAGAGAGAATTAAACAATTTTTTCCGGATTTCATGGGACTCATGAATATTAACGGGATGAGCGATATGTTTGAGATGTATGGAACGAGCGAAATGATGGATATGGGATTTGAAATGAAATATCCTCCAAACCTCTCGCCAATTGGTAGTCCTGGCCCCTTTGGGGTGATTGAAATGGGTAGTATGTTTACCATTTTCAAAGTAAGGGATAATTTAACCAGCTATGCTGATCCAGGTTGGTACCAACATCCTCCAGGTACAGTTGCGGAAGCTGTTAATATGAGCGATATGCCAAACGATATGAATGGAATGGAACACAAGGATATGCCGCAGAGACCTCACAATATAAACACTGTTAGCTGGTTTAGTCAAGAAGAGGATCAAAAAGAACGCCATGGTCAAGAAAATATGAATTGGATGCAGAGTAAGCCCGAAGACAGCATGGGTGGGCATATGCAACATGGGGCGGGTGGTATGAAAGGCATGTCGCACGATATGTCCAATACAAATAAAATAAATCAAATGCAGCATATGGGACATTAATAATGAATAAAATTTATATTTTAAGTTTAATATGTTTGCTAAGTTTTGCCTTTCTTTTTGGTCACGAAGGCCATAAAGAAATGGATGAAAATAAATCCCAGAAAGAAAGCGTTCAAACATTGCAAGATACACCAGCTGTCGATCACTATGAAGGCAGGCCTCAGAATTGGATACAATGGATCGGCAGCTTTCATTTCATTTTTCTGCATTTTCCTATCGCTTTAATTGCCATGACAGTTATTTCTGAGCTACTTTTTACTTGGTATACAAGCCCCATTTTTGACTATGCCTCTCGTTTTATGCTGATTGCGGCGGCTATTTTAGCAGTTCCCACGGCTCTTCTTGGTCTGACTTATAGTTATACAGCCACTTACAGTGGGATTTTAGCTGATTTTGTTTGGTGGCATATGTGGTTTGGATTTGCAACTGCCATTTTTGCAATTTTCGTGGCTTTTATTCGCGAGCATTGGGGAATAAATAGATTTTACTATGCATGCCTGATTCTCTTATTTTTTCTCGTGAATGTCACTGGATTTTTAGGAGGAGGGATGACATTTGGGCCGTACCACATGCATCCACCTCTTTAACACGTAGGAACATCATGGATAGTGAAACCATAGCCTATTTTTCAATGGAAATTGCTCTTGAAGAAGGAATTCCCACTTATAGCGGGGGTTTGGGCATATTAGCTGGCGACATGCTACGCTCCGCCGCTGATCTAAAACTCCCGATGGCTGCGATTACTCTCCTCTATCGAAAAGGATACTTCTATCAAAAGCTAAATTCTGAGGGAATTCAGAGCGAATTTCCTGCAGAATGGATAGCACAAGACTTCTTGCAAGAATTGCCTAATCGCATAGAGGTGAGCATAGAGGGAAGAAAAATCCAAGTAAGAGCATGGCAATATAACATTACAAGCAAAGAAGGCTATAGGATTCCTGTCTATTTATTGGATACTGATTTGCCCGAAAACAGTGAGTGGGATAGAACCTTAAATCATTTTCTTTATGGTGGTGATCAATATTATCGACTTTGCCAAGAGGTAGTATTGGGAATTGGTGGTGTCAGAATGCTTCGGTCTCTCGGTTATGATCAAATTAGGCGATTTCATATGAATGAAGGACATGCAAGTCTTCTAACACTGGAACTTCTAGATGAAGCAGCACAAAGAGCAAACAAAAAACAGTTTACCCATGAAGAAGTAGAGCTTGTTAGAAAACAGTGCATTTTCACCACACATACGCCAGTTGCTGCGGGCCATGACAAATTCCCACTGGATTTAGTTGCTAAGGTTCTTCAGCGTAAAGAAATTTTCAGCATGAAGGAGGTTTTTTGTTGTGAAGGCATTTTAAATATGACCTATTTGGCATTGAATCTCAGTCATTATGTGAATGGAGTAGCAAAGAGACATGGGGAAATTTCCCGTCTCATGTTTGCTAAATACACGATTGATTCAATCACAAATGGCGTTTATGCCTCGACATGGGTTTCTCCTTCTTTTCAGAAATTATATGATCGTCATATTCCTGGTTGGCAAGAAGACAATTTCAGTTTGCGATCCGCTCTTAGCATTCCAAATGCTGAAATTTGGGACGCACATTTTACCGAAAAAAAAAGACTTATTGAATATGTAAATCGGGCAACAAATGGGGGAATGGACTTTGACGTTTTAACATTAGGTTTTGCAAGACGTTCGGCTACATACAAAAGAGGAGGTCTTCTCTTCCATGATATAAATAGACTTAAAGAATTAGTGCATAAAGCTGGACCCATTCAAGTCATTTATGCAGGAAAGGCGCATCCTCAAGATCAGCCAGGGAAAGATGTCATTAAATATATTTTTCAAGCCAAAGAACAGTTAAAGAATTTGATTAAGGTTGTGTATCTTGAGAACTATGATATTGAAATAGCTCAGAAAATGATTTCAGGGGTGGATGTTTGGTTAAATACACCACAAACACCTATGGAAGCCTCTGGAACGAGTGGGATGAAAGCAGCTTTAAATGGGATACCTATGCTAAGCATACGAGATGGTTGGTGGGTTGAAGGTTGTATCGAAGGAATAACGGGATGGACAATTGGGGAAAAACAAACAGATGAGGCTGCGAATACAGATACATCGGATGCAAATTCTCTTTATGACAAATTAGAAAATATTGTTATCCCATCTTTTTACAATCGTGATCGATTTATTGATATCATGCGGCACTGTATTTCTTTAAATGGCTCTTTCTTTAATACCCAGAGAATGGTTCAGCAATATGTCACAAAAGCATACTTCCGATAACCAAGGTAATGAAACATGTTTATTTATGATTTCGATTGTTCCAATGTTTCAAAGATTAGAGAAATGTTGAACAAGGTTTTTCTTGAATTAAATTTAAAGCATCATTGGATTGAATGGGATCGATCAGATAAAAAAAACCCACATTACTTCATGAAGTACTCATCCCCAACGATATTGATAAATGATAAAGATGTTGATGTTCTTTCTTCGGAAACTAGCGGGGACGAAGTCTGTCATATTTATTCTGATGAGAAAGGCAAGCTAAAGAGAACTCCAAATTGCACAGATCAAGGCTGCCATTCTCAATGGGATGAGTTCTTGAGTTATTGAATAAAGAAAATATCAACGCCAATTTTTATAATCTTAATTGGAATAAACCAGGGGGAATAATTATGAATAGATTTGAACAAACAGTCACAACAGACAAATCGTTTGATGAGGTCGTTTCTGCAATTGAGCGGAAGGCAGCAGAAAATGGCTTTCGAGTACTTCATACTCATGATATAGCAGCAACGCTTACTGAAAAGGGATTTCCACGTAAACCATTAAAAGTCATTGAAATATGTAACGCCAAGTACGCAAGTAAAGTACTTGAAAAGGATGTAAAAATTTCTCTTATGCTTCCATGTCCTATCAGTGTTTATGTAAAGGATGGTAAAACTCACATCAGCACAATGCTTCCATCTTCCATCGCGCAATTTTTTCCTCAGGCCGGAATTGAGGGAATCGCTGCTGAGGTTGAGAGTATTGTACTCAAAATCATTAACGATGCTTGTTGAGGAGCATACATGAAACCTTCTTTTGAAGTTTCTTGGTATGCACATTCCTCCTTACGAAATGCTATAATTGCTGGATTATTGACTGGTATAGCCTTTGGTTTGGCTCTCATTGAAAGCCCTATATTTTTCCCTCTATAGTCAGTTAAAACAGCTATACCAGCACTGTGAAAGGACTTTTCTATAGATTCACCGATTTTCTCCAAATATTTCTTTTCAGTTTCTACAGCTTTTTTATGAATTCTAACGAATATTTGAGTTGAGAGGTTTTGATCTGTTGAATCAATTTTTTCTACGTGATTCCAGTACTTTAGTACTCTGTTAGTGGAGCATTGTCCAATAACTTCTTCCTCATGCTTTGCAACTAAAGAAATGTCGGAATCTGGTTCTGGAAGAGCAAAAGGAATATTAGTTTCTGTGAGAACATTTGTTAACTGTTCACTTGCCCAAGCCTTTTCAAAAAAATCAGGGGATGGAATACCGGCGGAAAAACTTAAATTTACTCTTGAATAATCTGAACAATTCATCTTTACATCCTAGTGTTTAGGCAGTTTGAAAAGACTAATTATACTGGATTATGCAAAAACAACTTTAGGGTAGAGAATACCCTATTGAAAGAAATTCATTCGCTTTTTGAATGAGCTCGGCTTTAGAAAAGCAATTTAATTTATTTTTTATGTTTTCAATATAGTGCTCAATAGTTCTTTTAGATAATTGAAGATGCTCCGCAATTTGAACGGCAGAAAGACCTTTAGATACAAGGAAAAGAACTTCTTTCTCTCTATTAGATAATTCCAAGATTTGAGACAGATGAAATTGTTTTAGGAAAAGTTTTCTATCAATAGGAGAAGTCTGAATACTCGATTTATTTTCGTAGAATGTAGGGCCAATAAGAGAAGCAATGTCGACTAACTCCTCCGACATTTTGCAAAGAAGAGGGTCAAATTCCTCTCGAAATTTTTTCACAAAAAGTTTGAGGAGCGGCATTTCATTAAT